>CAJUNF010000001.1 GCA_910587775.1 uncultured Bacilli bacterium
TCGCGAAGATAAAAAACAAGAGAGAAATCAAAATGTTTATTCTTTATATGACACCTCTCTTAAAAAAACTGTATATGTAGGAAGAACCAATGATTTAGATAGAAAGAGAGCTGAACATAGTAGAAATCCTGAAAGAGCACGTTTACGAATGGACGTAGAAGGTACAAATTTAACGCTAGATGAAGCAAGGGCTACAGAACAGAAGCTAATTATAAAATATGGAACTTTAAATAGTGGAATTCCTGGATGTAACAAAAGGAATGGAATTTCTCCCAAAAATAAAAAATATGATTATTATATGGCTTTAGCAGATAGCTTATTTAATGAAACATATGTAGGAGATGATATAATATGGACACCAAGAAATTAGATAAAAAAAAGATAAAAAATTGGATTGATGGAGATACTTTCTTAGTAAAGATTGATAATGTTTCTGAAGAATATCAAGAATATAAAGATAAGTATTTAGCTTTAATATATAAAAATGATTGTGATTCCAAATAAAAGAGATATGGCAATTACCATATCCTTTTTTATTGAAATAATTTTTTTGCTGTACGCATCATTTGTGCAGTATATCCAAGTTCATTATCATACCATGCTACTACTTTTATCATTTGACGACCATTTACTTCAATTATATTTGTTAATAAAGTATCAACTGTTGCACCAACTTTTTTTCCTAAAATATCACTTGAAACGATAGGATCATGGGTTACTTTTAATGTTTCATTTTGATTTTTTTCTAATACATGATTTATTTCTTCAATTGTAGTATTGGTTTTTAATTCTAGTGTAACATCTATCATAGATCCATCACTTACTGGGACACGATATGCTACCCCATCTAGTTTTCCTTTTAAATCAGGAATTACTTCTCCTATTGCTTTGGCAGCACCAGTTGAAGCTGGAACAATATTCATAGCACAAGCTCTTCCTCTTCTTGCTTTATATCCTTTATTATGAGCTATATCAAGTGTTGCTTGATCATTTGTGTATGCATGAACTGTACTCATAAAGCCTTTTTCTATTCCAAATGAATCATTTAATACTTTTAAAACTGGTGCTAAGCAGTTTGTTGTACAAGATGCTGCAGAAATAATTTGTTCACTTCCATCTAAGATATTATCATTTACATTATAAACGATGGTTTTCATTTCGCCTTTTCCAGGAGCAGAAATTAATACTTTTTTTGCTCCTGCTTTAATATGTTTATAACATCCTTCAAAGTCTGTAAAATGTCCAGTACATTCTAATACTAAATCAATATCTAGTTCTTTCCAAGGTAAGTTTTCTGGATTAGTTTCTTTAAATACTTTGATCTTTTTTTGATTGTTGATAACTAAGTTATCTTCTTCATAAGATATTATATCTTCATGAAATGAACGATGATTTGTATCATATTTTAATAGATACGCTAAGTCTTCAGCATTTGTTAAATCATTGATTGCGACGATATCAAAATCTATTCCTGTAATCATTTCTCTAAATGCTAATCTTCCAATTCTTCCAAAACCATTAATTGCTACTTTTATCATAAAATTCCTTTCTTGTGTGGATAAGTAGTAAGTTATCCACTTTTAACCTATAAATTCTCTTAAGATAGAGTCATCTTTTACATATTCACTACTAATTGGATAGAATCCTTTTAAAGAGTTTAGAAGTCTTCTTGCTTCTTCATAATAAGGAGAATCCATTTGTACAGAGTATAAAAGAGGCTCTGCATAAATTTTTAATACACCTATCTCATAAGATAGTGCTGTATTAATAATAATATCTGCTTGATGGATATATGGGAAAATATATTTTTCTTCCCCTGCTCTTACAATCTGCCATTCTTCAATTGTTTGATCTACTTTTTTTCCACGAGTACGATTATCTCTTATAATACGTCTTAAAAGACGCATATCAACTGTTGATATGTAGTTATGACGATCTATATTTAAAGGAATAAATGGACTTAAATATATTTTGTATTTATTTTCTTCTTTTATGTATGGAACTAAATCATCATTTAGACAATGAAGTCCTTCAATTAAAACGATACTATTTTTATTTAATTTTAGTTTGTTATTGTTAAATTCTTTTTTACCATTTACAAAATTGTATTCTGGCATTTCCATTTCTTCGCCTTTTAATAAGCTAACTAATGTCTTATTAAATAGTTCTAAGTCAATTGCATGAAGGCATTCAAAATCAAAATCACCTTTATCATTTTTAGGAGTATCTTTACGATCTACAAAAAAGTCATCTGTGGAGATACATACTGGATCAAATCCTTTGGCTTTTAAATAAGTTGATAAGCGCTTTGTTGTGGTTGTTTTTCCAGAAGATGATGGACCTGCTATTAAAACAATTTTGACTTCTCTTCTTGACATAATTTCTTCTGCAACTTTTAAAATGGATTCATTAAATATTAATTCATTTGCTTCCATAAAATTTTTGATTTTACTATGGCTTACTAAGTCATTCATATCAGATAAATATGGAGTATTCATAAGTCTTAACCATTTTTTACTTGCGAAAAAGTTTTCAATAATGTTGTCATAATGAACATAATCTGGAACTTCTCCATCTAATAAACTTGGACAAACTAGGATAATTCTATTTTTTCCAATATAAATTAAATCGTATTTTGTAATACTTCCTGTATCATGAGGCATGAAATTATAATAGTAATTTATTTTATTTCGCATTTTATATAATGTAACTATTTCATTGCTGATATTTTGAATGTTTTTAGCTTTTTCTAATTCTTTAGTTGATAAAAAATAATTATATGCATCTTTTTTTAGAATGTTGTATTTTTGAAATAGTTCTTTAGAGGAAATAATTTCTGCCATCTTTTCTTTAATTTTATTTAATTCATTATTTGTTAAATTTTCTGGAATAATTATTTCACTTAAAATTCCTTTTGGAACACTATGTAAAAAATGAATTTCACTAGTAGGATATAGTTCTTTTACTGCAACTTCAAAAATAAATTTTAGAGCTGATTGATACATTTTATATCCAGCTAAATCTTGAACATCAAAAAAAGAAACTTTTGCATCTTGCAAAGCTTTTGTGTCTAAGGAACTAATTTCATTATTAATTTTCACCCCTAAAATAGGATTTTTAGGATTTTTGATTTCTTTACTAATTTCGTAGTAAGTAGTTCCTTTTTCATATTCTTTTTTGCGATTATTTCGAAATGTGATTGTTATTTTACTCATTTCATACCCCTCTTATTCTAATTTATTTTAGCATAGATCTTTTGGAAAAAAAAGTTTTAATAAAAGTAAAATATAGTAGTGACTTAATTCGTCATTCTTTTTCTGTATTTTTTGTTATTCTTTTACCAAGTTATAAAAAGAGGGATAGATATGAATATTGTACCAACTGTTTTAGAAAGAAATAATAATCATGAATATGCTTATGATTTGTATTCAAGACTTTTGAAGGATCGCATTGTTTTTTTATCTGGAGAAATAAATGATATAAGTGCTAATTTAATTGTTTCAGAATTGTTATATTTAGATTCTTTAAATCATGAGGAGATATCTTTATATATTAATAGTCCTGGAGGTAGTGTTACAGCTGGATTTGCTATTTATGATACCATGAATTTTATTGATAGTAATGTTCGAACTATTGTAATTGGAATGGCAGCAAGTATGGCGGCATTTTTACTTAGTAGTGGAACAAGTGGAATGCGCTGTGCTTTACCAAATGCTGAGGTAATGATTCATCAACCTCTTGGTGGAGTAGAAGGTCAAGCAACAGATATGAAAATAGCTTGTGAGCGTATTTTAAAAATGAGAGAAAAGTTAAATCAAATACTTGCAAAACAAACAAATCAAAAGCTTTCAACTATTATAAAAGATACCGAACGAGATAATTTTATGGATGCCAAAGAGGCAAAAAAATATGGCTTAATAGATTGTATTCTATAAGCCTTTTTCTCTTTTATCTTCTCGTATTTCTATTAAGTTTTGATCTAAAAATCTTTGTAGGAAAATAGCATTATGCTCATTTTCTATATTTATTTTCGTTTGCCAATTTACTTCACCATTAATTATTTCAATATCATAGAATATTAATGTTTGATAAGTACTAATTTCATTTGCCAATTCTAATATTGCTTTTCTTTGTGATTCATTTATTGATTTTGGAAAATAAAATTGACCCATTTTACCATAGTTTTTATCATTTGGGGTGGTATTATAAAATACAGGATCTCCTAGTAATGTAAAAAAAACTGCTGGAATATGAGCTGGATATGTTTTTTTTACCGAGCTCAACAAAGGAACATCATTATATTTTTCTTGGATTCTCTCTGTAAATTCAAAAATATGATAAGACTTTTCTGTACGTTCTCCAAATTTTTCTATTTCACCGTTTTGGTAACCATGATTTGTATCTACTGGATTATCTCCATGAAAAATAGCTATTTTATAATTGTCCATAAAAAAACTCCCTACTTTAATTTATTATAACACTAAAATAGAGAATTATTTTTTATATAAGAGAATTTAACACTTTTTCTACATTCTTTTTCTTACTAATATTACTGGACAACCAGATAATCTAGAATAATCTGTTTTTTCTTTTTCAACTTTAAAACCACTATCTTCTAGTTGTTGTAATCTATAACATAAGAAATCTACATAATACATAAAATCGCGATAAGAGTAAAACATCATATTACCACTACAAATACATGTTTGAATAGCCATTTCTAATTTTCTTTTTATCGCTGTGTTGATAATTATTTCTGTAGCATCACAAGGTGCATCAGAAATTAATAAATCTGCATTTGGTTCTGAATTTTCATGAAAGTTTTCTTTGTAATTTATAATATTTTTATAAGATAAATCTATTAATTGCGGATCATAAACATGAATTTCATCTTGTTTTTGAATAGATGCATTAAGTGCTAAAGATAAAGCTGGTATAAATCCACAAGCAACTTCCGTAATTTTTTTTGTTTCTAGTGAAGGAAATTTACTTTTTAATAAGTCTACAAATTGATAATATGGATTTAATTCATTTAGTATTGCATTTTTATAAGAATAAATTTGTAATATGACATCTACAAAATCTTCGTCTGTATATAATCTTTCTTTAATAAAAAGTTGAATATTTTTTGGATATTTTGCGATATTGTTTTTTAAAAATTCATTTATTTCTAATTGCTTTTCTTTTGATATTTTAAACATTTAAATAACCCCTTTTTGTTAGGTTATTATAACGTTATAAGTTTAAAAGTCAAGTTTTTTTGTTATAATTTACTTTTTTTGGGTTTCATAGGAATCTAGTAATTTTTTCATTTTAATAAAATGATGATTAATTCCTGATTTTCCTATTTTATAACCTGTTTCTAATGTAATGATTTCTGATAATTCTAAATAGGATGATTCTGGGTATTTTTCACGATAATCTAATACAATTTTTGTTTTTTCATCTAATAAGTCGATTAAATCTTGTTCTTTTAATTTTTGAATCAATTGTAATTGTTTTAATCCTGTTGTTGTAGTTTTCTCTTGATTTGCTATTTCACAGTTATTAAGACGATTTACCATATTTTTGTGATCTCGGTAAATTCTTATGTCTTCAAAATAGAATAAAGAGTTTGTTGCTTCAAATGCTTTAATTAAATCACTTATCATTTCTGCACTTTTCATATATACCATATAGCGATTTGCTCTTTTTAATACTTTGGCATCAAATTCTAACGATAGTAGAATATTTTGAACAAATAAGGCATCTTTTTTCGTTTGAAATACAAATTCTAGATGATAACCACTTGTACTTGGATCATTAATGGATCCTGTCACTAAAAAAGAACCTCTAATATAAGCTATTTTAGCTTCTCTTTCTTCTAGATAATCTAATTTCATATCTATTTTTTTACCCTTGTCATATATTGATAAGGATTCTAAGATTTCTTCTATTTTTTCTTTTATTTCAAAAATATATATTTGTTTGATACGAAATCTTTTTTGATTACGTACTGTAATATTTATTGGTACATTAAAAAGTTCTTTCATATCTTTATATACTCTTCTTGCAACAGATGCATTTTCAAAAGATAAAGTAATGGTATTTTTCGTAAATTTCGCATCATAACGAATCATTGCAGATAATTCACAAAGTATTCCCATTCTACTAATGACTTGTTTAGTTATTTCTTCTTTCATTTTGGTTGAAAATGTCATATGATCACCTGCTTAACTATAACAAAAAAAAAGAAAAAAAGCGAATATTTCGCTTTATCCCCAATAATCAGTTCTATTATTAAATCTCCATCCATATTGATTTGGAAAACCAGGTGGAGTTATAACATTATTTTTATTAATAGATCCTGTAAATTTTCCTTTTGCTACACCAAAATGTAGGTGAGCTCCAAAAGTACATCCATCGTATCCACCATTGGCTGTTGAAGTACTTCCTCCTCCAACCCAACCAATTATGGTACTTTGATTTACAATATCACCAACATTTACATTAAATTTTAGTAAGTGATAGTAATATGTTGTATAGGTTTGTCCACCTACTACAACATCAATGTATAACATGTTTCCGCCGCAACGGTATCTTGGAATTTTTCCAGTTACTTTTCCTGCAGCTGCTGCATATACAGGTGTTCCTTCCGCATTTCCACCAATATCTAGTGCATTGTGATATTCTCCCCAACGTGTACCTATTTCACTTGTAATAACTCCTCTATTTAAAGGTTTTAGCCATCCTGAGTTATGAGGAATTTGAGTATTTGTACAAGTTGATATCACTACATCATCACTTGTTTTTCCTATTGTTGATTGGCAATTCTTTTTTTCACTTTCATATTGGTCTTTGGCAATTTGAATTTTCTCAGGTAATCCAAGGGCAAATTTATCATATTCTTCAATATTTTGATAAATTTTTTGTATTGCTGCTTGATAGTTTTTAATTTCTTTATCTAAAGCAACTTGCTTGTCTTGTAACTCTTTTTTCAGTTTTTCATTTACTTTGATTTCTTCTTCTAAGGCTTTTAAGGAATCTTGAATATTTTTTGTAATCATTTCAATTCCTGCAATACGATTAATTAAATCAGTCATAGTACTTGCACTACTTACATATTCTACATAAGCATTTTGACTTTTAATTTGTTGCAAATACTTTAAGGTATTTTCAACCTTTACTTTTAGTTCTCCAATTTTAACATTAGAAGCATCAATCTTTTCTTGTGTTTCTGCTTCTTCTTTTCTAGCTTTTGTTAAGTTTTCTTCAGCAGTTTTTTTAGCCTGTTCTTTTGCTGCTGCTTCTTTTTTGGCGGCTTCACTTTTGGCTTCGTTATCTCTCTGCTCTTGTAGTAATGCCTCATACCTTTTTCTTAAATCACCAAGTGTATCTTCTTTTGCTAAAACAGGTTTTGCAAATGGAAGCATTAGAATTGTAAAAATTAAAAATAATTTCAATAATTTTTTCATCATATTTTCAAATACTTTCTAACAGCTCTATAACTACCAAACATACCTACAATGGATCCTACTGCTAATAAAATAAGTGCTACATAGAATACAAAGTTAAATGGTTCTACTAAATTAATCATATTAGAAACGACATGTCCATCTAATTTATCAAATAAGAAATTATATCCATAAATTGTTGCAATTATTGGTACAAGAGATCCAAGTACTCCTAATATAAATCCTTCAAAAATAAATGGCAGTTTGATTGCTATGTTACTAGCTCCAACTAATCTCATGATTTCAATTTCATTTTTTCTTGAATAAATAGTTAGTTTTATGGTATTGCTAATTAAAAATGCTGTTACTAATACTAAAGCTACAACAATTACTATAGTTCCTTTTGAAACAACATCAAATGCTCCAACAATATTTTCAACCATTCCTTCTCCATATTCTGCTGAAGATATAAACTCAAACTTTCTAATTTTTTCGGTTGTAGATTTTAAATCAGTTACATCTTTTACTTTAATAATAAATGAATCTAGTAAAGGATTTGAGTCCAAATAATCTAGAGTTGCATTTAAAGTTTCTGATTCATTTTTCATTTCAGCTTTCCACTCTTCTGCATCTTTATAATTGTAGTTATCTACGGAACTCATTTTATTTAGTTCTTGTTTTAATTGTTCAACATTTTCGGTTGTTGCTTCTTTTTTTATGTATGCAACTATTGTTAATTCTTTTTCTAATGTTCTTGTAATTTCTCGAACATTATAAGATAAAATAATTGCCACAGATACTAAAATTAATGTGATAGTAGAACAAGTAATAGCAGCCATACTTAAGCTAAAATTACGACCAGCACTTTTGAAAGAATCTCTGATACTTCTACTTAGTATTCTTAATGCTCTCATGGGCTTTATAACTTCCTTTCAAATAATCTCCAGCTAAGACACTGTTTTCAATTACAATTACACGTTTTTTCATACGATTTACAATATCTTTATCATGAGTTGCCATTATTATGGTCGTTCCAAGCTCTTTGTTAATTTTTTCTAAAATTGTCATAATTTCTCTACTAGTATCTGGATCTAAATTTCCAGTTGGTTCATCACAAATTAAAAGCTTTGGATTATTTACAATTGCTCTTGCAATTGCTACACGTTGTTGCTCTCCACCAGATAGTTGATTTGGAAAGTTTCTTATTTTTTCTTTTAATCCAACATTTTCAATTGCTTTCATTACTTTTGGACGAATTTCTTTTGATTCTAATCCAAGTGATTCAAGAGCAAAAGCTACATTTTCATATACTGTTAGTTTAGGAAGTAATTTAAAATCTTGGAATACTACTCCTAATTTTCTTCGTAATTTATATACTTTTGAATTTCTTAATTTTGCTACATTTATACCACCAACAATTACATCACCTTTTGTTGGCTTTTCTTCGCGGTAAAGCATTTTGATAAATGTCGATTTTCCAGAACCTGTGGAACCAATTACGAAAACAAATTCACCTTTATCAATATCAATGTTTAAATCAGCAATTGCAGTTGTACCATTTTTATATACTTTATAGCAATTTTTGACTTTAATTAATTTCACTTCATCACCTCGTACTATGTACATTATAGCAAAAGTAGATTATGAATTAAATGGTAAATTTGTCCTCTTAACACCACCATGAACTTCGTAGCAATCATTTATTACAAAGAATGCATGAGGATCAATAGCTAATACTGATTCTTTAAAATAGTAATAATCTTGAGTTGGAACTACACACATTAATAGTACACCTTTTTCTTTTCGATATCCTCCTAAGGTATCAAGCATTGTTACTCCACATTTTAAGTCTTCAATAATAAACTTTTTAACATCTTCTGTTTCTTTGGTATAGATAAAAAATAGTTTACTGTTTGATATTCCAATTAAAATTCGGTCTACTAGTGAGCTACTGATATATAGAATAATAATTGCATAAATCATTTTATTAATTCCAAAAATAAATCCTCCAGAAAAAATAATTACAATATTTGTGTATAACACACTTTTTCCTTCTGGTATCCGACCATATTTATTAATAATTTTCATTAAAATATCACTACCACCAGTTGTAAATCCTGTTTTATAAATAATACCATTTGCAAGTCCACTTAAAAGTCCTGCTAGTAATACAACAACTAGAAAGGAATCAAATGTTATGTAGTTTTTTAAATATTCGGCAATAGGTAGTGTAAATGAAACCATAATGGGATATAAAATACTTCCTAATATAGTTTTTGCTGTTTCTTCTTTTCCTAAAAATATATAACTAATTATTAGCAAAATAGCACTTGCCATATACAAAAATATTTGAGGATTTAAACCACACAATTTTTGAAAAATAATCGCTAAACCACTTGTTCCACCTATTACTAAACTATTGGGTACTAAAAATAAATTATAGTTTAATGCTAATATGGTTACACCAATTAAAAGTATTAAGAATCGAGTTAAAAAGTTTTTCCAGTATACGATATCTTTAATTTTTTTTAAGTCTATTAATTCCATATTATCATCCTTACTAATATTATACTGTACTAAATTTTTGAAATCAATCGCATAAATTATTCTTCTTTTGTATATAGTTTAGTGAGGTGAAAAAAGATGAACGGAAGTTTTTATCAAAATCCTACTTTTCCAAATGCAACAAATCCTAATAATTTAAATCCAACTACTCCACCAGGGAATATTAGTTTTCAATCTCAAATGCCTTTGGAACAAAGTTTGATTGAAAATATTTTAAGATTAAATAAAGGGAAAAAGGTTCGAGCATATGTATCTTATCCAGACTCAAATGAATGGCGAGATCGAATTTATGAAGGAAGAATTGAAGAAGCTGGAAGAGATCATTTAATTATAAGTGATGCCAATACTGGTGTTTGGTATTTAATTCGTATGATTTATTTAAATTATGTAGAATTTGAAGAAAAAATTAATTACAACGTTGATTATTCCGATACATTTGATTAAAAAAATTGGTGATAAGCCAATTTTTTAAATGTATTCTTTTAAATAAGGGATTTCTTCTTTTAGGGTTGTAGATTTACCATGTCCTGGGTAAACAATTGTGTCTATGGGATAAGTAATAATATTTTGAATACTTTTTTTCATATCTATAAAATTACTTCCTTCTAAGTCATACCTTCCAATTGTATGATAAAAAATAAAATCTCCAGAAAATAAAATTTTATCATCTTTAAAATAAAAACATACTAAGTCACTAGCATGACCAGGAGAAGGTATTATTTTTATATTCCAGTTATTAAAAGTGTTATGTTTTAAATTATAATATTCCTCTAATTGTTTTAAAGCACCTATATGATCATAATGATGGTGAGTTACTAAAATACCTACAACATTTTTATTTTGACATTTCTCTTGAATTTTTTGAAATTCATCTCCTGGATCAATGATTATTGTTTCTTCATTTTTAGTAACTATATAACAGTTAGTTCTTAATTCACCAACTTTTATCATTTCAATTTGCATTTTCTTCACCTTAGTTATTGTATCATAAAAATTAGTTATCAATTCTTTTGTTTTATGGTAAAATTGTGCTAAGACTAGGAAGTGAATTATGGAATTTATTTATATCATGCTTACTCTTATTTTTGTTATAGCTCTACTGTTAATGTTATATGTACATTATTATAATGATTTACAATATTTAAAAACGAAAATTGAGCAATCAGAAGCAATTATTGATGAAGTATTAAGAAAACGATATGATTTAGTAATTCGTACTAGTGATATTATTAAAGTAAATTTAAAAGAAAAAAAAGATTATTTTAAAGAATATATTGCTTTACGTGATCAAAAATTAAGTAATTTTGAAATGGATCGAAAAATGAAAGAAGCTTCCAATATTATTTTGAATTTGAAAAATGATTATCCAGAATTACAAAAAAATGATGGAATGAAAGAAATTGTTAAAGAATTAAACAGAACTACTGAAAAATTATCTGCAGCGATTTCTTATTATAATCGTTATACTAGTGAATTAAATGAAATGATACGAAAATTTCCTTCTAATGCAATTGCTAAAATTCATCATTTTAAAATAAAAACATTTTTTGATAGAAAAGATATGAATGATGATGATGTATTAGATTTTAAACTTTAACTATTAATTTTTAATAGTTTTTTCTTTTTTATAAGCAAATTCATTATTTAAATAACGCTCTTTTTTCATAAATTAAAATGAGAAAGGAGGGATTTAATGACTGGACGTATTGTAAATGAAGCCATGAAGAGAATTACACAATCTTATGGAAATGGTCATACTGGTGTTGATATTGGTTGGAGAAGTAATGAAGCAGAAAATAAAGTATTTGCTCATAGTAAGGGTGTTGTAACAGCTTCGGTTGATGGAAAAGATGAAATGCGTGGAAGTAGAGGAATGGCTAGTTATGGCAATTATGTTGATATAGATCATGGGAATGGATTTAAAACGCGATATGCACATTTAAGAAAAAATACTGTAGCAGTTAAAGTTGGAGATAAAGTAAATGAAAGTACACAAATTGGCGTAATTGGTGAAAGTGGTAATGTTACTGGAAGACACTTACATTTTGAAGTAACACAAAATAATACTAGAATCAATCCAACCCCATTTTTAGATAAACCATTTGTTAGTACTTTAAATTACCAAGCTCATGATTCTGTTTATAAGTGGAATCCAAATGTTTCTTTTGGAAATAGTGATTATGCTGGTAACTTTGGTATTGCTATTGATGCTATTTATGTAGATCAATATCGTGCTCGTGTACATGATATGAAAAAAAATGAGTGGCTTCCTTGGGTAGAAAACAGAAATGATTATGCTGGAAATCTTGGAAATCCTATTGATGGAATCCAAATTGAAGGTGTAGAATATCGTGTTCATTTAAAAAAAGGTGGATGGCTTCCTTGGGTTAATACTGTAAATAATACTCCAAATGGATATGCTGGTATATTTGGCATGGAAATTGATGCTTTACAAATTCGTTAATATAATAAGAGAACTTAGGGTTCTCTTATTGACTTTTTTGATGTTAATAACTTAAGATAATATTAAAATATGACAAAAGGTGTATTGTTATGAATTTTAAGAAAAAATATATTTTTATTCTTTTAGGTGTAATTGTTTTAGTAGGAGCTATAGCTTATTTTCTTTATGTTAATAACAATAACAAATTAATTAATTTAATTCGCCCACATGTTTATATTGAGTATGGTAATAAGGTTACAATGAATGATATTTTTGTGACTAAGCCAGAACAAGACTTTCAATTTTCTATGCCCCTTGATCAAATTAATTCTGTTGGAGATTATTCTTTGTCTGTGACTATCGAACATAAAGAAATTAATTTTGAAATTCATATTATTGATTCTACAGAGCCAGTATTAGAAGTTAAACCTATTACAATTTATTTAGATGAAAGCTTTCCTAAACCTGTTGATTTTGTTATAAAATGTGAAGACTTAAGTAATTGTTCTTATCCGAATATTTCTTTTAAGCGTGAGGAAGGAACACAAACTGTTTCTATTATAGCTTTAGATGATTATGGAAATAAAGCTTTAAAAGAAACTACTTTAACTATTGTAGCATATAATGATAAACCTAATATTACTGGATTAAGTGATTTATTAGTAAAACAAGGAAATAAAGTTGATTTAAGAAATGGTGTTGTAGCAAACGATAAGAGATTTGGAGTATTAGATTTTAAAGTGGATGATTCACAAGTAAATTATGATAAACCTGGAGTATATGAGATTATTTATACAGCTACTGATCCACTTGGAAATACTACCACAAAAACTCGTAAAATAACTGTTCAAAATAAAGAAACTTCTTATATGATTGCAAATTTTCCTACTTTTTCACAATATCCAAAATATCCAAATGGTTGTGAAACTGTGGCGCTTTATAATTTATTACGTTATTATAATGTTTCTGTAAATATTGATGATTTAATGGATCGTCTTACAAAAGGAGATGGTCCTCATATAGAAAATGGGATTTTTTATGGTGGAGATCCAGAGATTGAATTTGTTGGAGATCCTAGAGATTTACATGGATATGGTGTTTATCAAAAACCAATAATATCATTGGCAAATCGTTATCGAAGTGGCCTAAAAGATTATACAGGACATTCTTTAAATGATGTATTATCTTTAGTTAAACAAGGAATACCCGTTCAAGTATGGGTTTCAATAGGTCTTAAAAATACTAGTGTATGTGCTACATGGACTCACCGATTTACAGGAAAACAAATTAAATGGATTTGTAATCTTCATAGTGTGATTGTTGTCGGATATAATAGTACAACTGTATATGTATCAGATTCTTATACGGGAAAGATTGAAGGTTATAATCGTAATCAATTTGAAAAGATGTATAATCTTTTTGGAAAAAGAGCTTTATATTATCCAAATTAAAAACATCAGATGATTCTGATGCTTTTTTTGTTTATAAGTATTTATTTATCCACACGGTTTAAATTCCAATTGATTGGAGTAATTCCATTTTGTTTTAAAAATTCATTTGTTTTTGAAAATGGTTTACTACCAAAAAAACCATAATTTGCTGCAAATGGACTTGGATGTGCACTTGTAAGTACTAAATGTTTTGGATTAGTAATTAATTCCTTTTTTGCTTTTGCAAAATTTCCCCATAAAATGAATACTACAGGTTGTTCTTTTTCATTTAATACTTTTATTATATAATCCGTTAAACGTTCCCAACCTAAGTTTCGATGAGAAGCAGGAGTATCTTTTACTACAGTTAATACTGCATTTAGTAATAATACTCCTTCTTCTGCCCATCCAGTTAAATCTCCACTTGATCTGCTTGGTATTCCTAAATCGCTTTCTAATTCTTTGTAAATATTTTGAAGTGAAGGTGGTACTTTTATTCCTTCTTGTACAGAAAATGATAAACCATGTGCTTCTCCCACTCCATGATAAGGATCTTGCCCTACAATCACAACTTTTGTATTTTGATATGAGGTTAGTTTTAAAGCATTAAAAATATAGTTTTTTGGTGGAAAGATTTCTTTTTTATTATATTCTTCCTCTACAATATTTATAAATTTTTGAAAGCCATTGCTTTCCCAAATAACCTTTAATTTTTCATCCCAGTCATTTCCAATTTGTATATTCATGAATAGTCCTCCTTACTTATGGTATGTTTCATGATTTTGAATTTTAAAAGCACGATAAATTTGTTCTAATAGAATTCCTCGAAATAATCCATGAGGAAAAGTAAATTTTGAAAATGATATATCTTCTTTTTTTAAATTTTTAATTTCTTTTGGAATTCCTAAAGAACTACCAATTATAAATGTTATATTATTTGTTTTTAAAAAAAGCTTATCTAAATGATTTGAAAACTCTTCGCTAGTATAACTTTTTCCTTCAATTTCTAAAGTAATAATATAATCCTTCGGATCTAATATTCTTAAAATATTATTTTTTTCTTTTTCTAAATTATCTTCATCTTTTACTTCAATGATTTCTAATTTATGATATTTGCTAATTCTTTTTTGATAATCTTGAATCATATCTTTTAAATATTGTTCTTTTATTTTTCCAATACAAATTATCTTAATCATTGGCAACCTTCGTTATTTCATTTTGTTTTGCACAAGTAATATTTGAAAATGAAATATTATATTCTTTAAATGTTTGAAAGATCATCTCTAGTGCTTTTTCTTCTGTATTATTTTTATGTGATAAATGCATTAAGACAACTTTTTTTGTTTTTTCACCAATCAATTTTGTTAAGTAAAAACTAGCATCTTTATTTGATAAATGGCCACTTGTTCCTAATACTCTAGTTTTTAGCCATTTCGGATATGGTCCATTCATAAGCATAGCAATATCGTGATTACTTTCAAATAAATAATAATCTCTATTTTTTAAAATCTCAAAATACTTACGATTTAAATATCCTGTATCTGTTAAGTAAACTACAGACTCTTCTTTATTTTCTATTACAAAATTTCTAGAGTCTGTTACATCATGAGATGTTTTTATTGAAGTTATTTTTAAATTATCTAAGATAATATTATCTTCATAAATAATTATATTATCATAATTTTCGATATTAGTAAGATCGAAAAACATTTTTTGAGTCATATAAACTTTGGGATGGTATTTTTTTACAAATCTTTCTAATGCAGCAACGTGATCATTGTGGGTATGACTAATAATAATTGCTTCTATTTGTTCTGGAGTTTCATCGATTTCTTTTAAGCGGTCTGTAATGTATTTTACATTTTTTCCAATATCGATTAATATTTTATGATTTTCAGTGGAAAGAAAGGTTGCATTTCCTTCTGATCCACTTGCTAAGACACACAATTTCATTAGTACAAACTCCAAGGACTAATCCATCTGCTTCCAGGATTATGTGGTAAGCCAATTGAAACTCCATAATGTAAGTGCGTTCCTGTTGATGATCCACTAGATCCCATACTACCAATTATTTGTCCACGTCCCACACGATCTCCAACATTTACTTTTAAATCTTGGGTTAAATGTGCATACATTGTGTAATAATTATTACCATGTTCTATTACAATATAATTTCCGTAACTCATTCCACACCATGATCCATAATAGCCAATATTAGCACAAGTGTTATTTGTTTGGACTACTCGACCATCCCTTGCAGCATAGATTGGAGAGCCAAATCCAGTACCTGAAATATCTAGTGCATAATGGAATGATCCCCAACGCCATTCATAATTTGTGGTAATAATATATGGACGATTTGTTGGCCATCCCCAGTTTCCAGTATTTAGTGGAGGTCTTCCTGAGGTAACTGGTCTTGCTTTTCCAACAGTAGCTATTTCATTTACCGCTTCACGTAATGTAACTGAACTAATTAAAACTGTTCCTTGACTACGCTCTCCATTGGTCATTTTTACTTCTTGAGTTGTTCTTACAATACCTGTAATTCCAGCTTGTGTAACTTCTCGGTAATCATAAGGTTTTGAATTATCTCTTATTTCTTCAGTTTCATAAACTTGTTCTGTATCTTCTACTACATGTAATTCTTCTACAAGTGTTAAAATTGGATTAATTAAGTCAACTGACACTTCTTCTCCAATTGCTAATAAACTTTCTTTACTCTTAAATCTTGGATTTGCAATTAAAAATTCTTGAGGGTTTAATTTATTTGATTCTGCAACACTTGTAATTGTGTCACCTTTTTGAACTCTATATTTTTGACTTGTCTCTTTTTTTCCAAATAATAAGAATTGTCCTAGTTCGGTTGCATCAGTATAAATTTTATCTTTGATACTAATATTTGATTCTTTTATAGTAATACTTTCTTCGAAGTACATATGCTCTATAATTTGACCAACATTTATGATTTCATCTTGTGTATTATTAATATAATTTTGATAATCTTCTTTATCTACAAATGCAGTTATTAGCATTTCTAATGCATCTTTAAATACTTGTTGATCCAATACGTATATGTATTGTTTTTTTTCTTCACTTTCTTCTGTTTTTTTCTTTGTGATAGTTATTGTATAACCTTTAATCGTGAAATCTCCTTTTTCTTTTACTTTGTTATATATTTCATCTACAGGAGTAATTTCATTTTTATATGTTTTATAGCGAATGATTTCAAAATTATTTGGGGGATATACTTTATCAACACCATAGGTTGTTTTTATATCTGTTTGTTCTTCATTTATTTTGTTTAATAATTCTTCTTGATTGGTTATAAGTCCCAATTTTTGACCGTTTAAATATACTTGAAAGACCGTTTTAGAAGTATCTTTAAGACGATTTTCAAATCCTATACCAATCATTATTGCAAAGGTAATTATTGTAATTACAATGGTAAATCCTTTTTGTTTTTTATTCATGAAACCCTTAGAATCCTTCCTCTTCTGTTTTTAAATAGTTTTTAAAACTACTTTTATCCAATTCAAATAATAATTGGTAAAGTCCAGTTCCACCTCGACGATGCTTAGCAACAATTAAGTCTGTTGGAACAATGTTTTGTTTGTTATCAGCACTTTTATTTTCATAGTAATCTTGACGATTTATAAATAGTACTAAATCTGCATCTTGTTCAATAGATCCTGATTCACGTAAATCTGCTAATCTTGGTTGATTAGATTCTCTTCTTTCAGCATTACGTGAAAGCTGTGCAAGTGCAATTACTGGAACTTTTAATTCCATAGCCATTGTTTTAAAAGATCTTGAAATTTCTGATACTTCTACTTGTCTTGATTCTGGTCTTCCACCTGTTGTAACTAACTGCAAGTAGTCTATGATAACAAGTCCTAAGCCTTTTTCACTAGATGCTAATCGTCTACACTTAGCACGAATTTCTGGAGCAGTTATACCTGCATTGTCTTCAATATATATATTTGTTTCTGCAAGTTCACTTAGTGCTTCGTTATATCTTTTCCAATCATTATGTCCAAGCATTCCTGTTTTTAATTTGTCACCTTCAATTTGCCCTACAGAGCTAATCATACGATTTACTAGTTGTTCTGCAGACATTTCTAGGTTGAATATTGCTACCGCTTTTTCTGTACTAAAAGCTGCATTGCATGCAAGATTTAGGGCAAACGCAGTTTTTCCCATACCAGGTCTTGCTGCTATAATGATTAACTCTCCTTCATGAAGTCCTGCTGTTGCTTTATCCAAATCATAAAATCCTGTTGTTATTCCAGTAATAGTACTTTTATTTTTCGCCATATTTTCTAAATTTTCTTGTGCTTGACGAAGTGCTGTACTAATTGGAATTAATTCACTAGTTTTTCTTGTCTTTACTACATTTAAAATGTTTTTCTCTGCATGATCTAAAAGAGAAGTTAAATCATTTACTTCTTCATAGGTGTCTGTAATAATATCTGTAGCAGTATCTATTAATTTTCTTCTCGTTGCCTTTTCTTTTACAATATTAATGTAGTAATCCAAATTAGCTGTTGTAGCTACAGAATCAATTACTTCACTTAAATATTCTAATCCTCCTATAGCATGAAATGTTTTTTGTTTATCCAGTTCATTTTTTACTGTTGTTATGTCAATTGGAGTACTTTCTTTGTATAAGTTTTTTAACGCCTCAAATATTTTTCGATTGGCATCGTTAAAAAACATCTCAGCATCGACTTCTTCTACAATTTTCTCCATTGCATATTCATTTAGAAATGCAACTCCTAAAACACTCATTTCTGCTTCATTATTTTGTGGCATTTTTCTGGAAGCCATTTAAACCACCTACTTTTTTAATGTTACTTTTAGATCAAATACTACTTTTTTGTGTAATTCAACTTTAACTTTATGTGTTCCTAATGAGTCAATTGGAGACTCAATTTTAATACATTTTTTATCAACTGAAAATCCAGATTTCTTTAATGTTTCACTAATTTGCTTTGATGATATATTACCAAATACTCGATCTTCTTTTCCAGTTTTTACTTGAAAATTAAATTCTTTATTTTTCAATATTTCAGCCATTTCTTGATATTTTTTTATTAATGCATCTTCTTCTTTTTTTCGTGCTTCAAGTTCAGCATTTAATATTTTCTTGCTACCTTCTGTTACTGGTACAGCTAGTCCATTTTTAATTAAAAAATTATTCGCATAACCATCTGATACATTAATAATATCATCTTTTTTTCCTTGCTTTTTTACGTCTTGTAGTAATATAACTTTCATATTTTTAAGCCTCCTTTTTGGTAAATTTATTATATCAAATTATTTGTTTTTCTTAAACCTTATCTTAAGTGCCTAACTTGTTTTTCTATGTAAATAGAATTTCTTACTAACTTTCTAGATAAATCTGTTTTAATCTTTCTTGGTAAAGTAAAAGAGATATCATTTTCCATCTGTTCATAAATTTTTGCTATGTCTAGTCTTAAAAACTTTTCTATATAGCTTTTTAATAGTTCCATTTCTTTTTTAGAACTATATTCTAAAAATTGGTGAACAGTCTTTTTTGGTTCTTCCATATAAGAAGAAGTTATATATGGTAAACAGAATCTTGTATAATTCATTATTTTAAAACTAGTTAAACTATATCCACCAAAATCAAAATATGGAAAAAAATCAAGTGTTGGTGTTTCTATTATAATCATATTACGATCATGTAAATCACAATTTCCAGAAAGAATTTGAATAATAAATTGTTTTAGTAATAATTCATTTAGTTTCGTTAACTTTTCTTCTTTTAAATGACTATAATTAAATGCAAATACTTTTTCTAAATCTTTTACATTAAATAAATCAGAAAGTGAGGAGTGACGGTATTCAGGTGATGCATTATTGCGAAAATTTTGAATTAATTCTAATAATGTTTTAGTTTTTTGACCATCTTGATGAGCATTTTTGGTGATAACTCCGTATTTTCCTTGATCAGATGCTAAATCATATCCTACATTTGGTATTCCTAATTCTTTTAGAACATAACTCCAAAATACTTCTTTATAACACGTATTAATATTTTGATATTCTTTATAAAGAAATTCTAATCCATCAACATTAATCCATGCAACACAATATTTTCCATCTATTTCTCTTTGACAATTTCTAATTAATTCATATTCTTTTATTTGTAAAAAGCCATTTTTTCTTTCCATATTAATCACTTGGAGTTATTCTATCAAAAACAATTTTTTTTGCAATCTTTTTTCCAAAGAAAAAAACCTTTTTCAGGTTTATTTTACAAATGGTATTAAAGCCATAAATCTTGCATATTTAATTTGTTCTGAAATGTGTCTTTGATGTTTTGCACATGCTCCAGTCATACGTCTTGGCATGATCTTTCCTTTTTCGTTAATATATTTATTAATGATCATAACATCTTTGTAATCAACACTCTTACCTGCACACATTTGGCAAATCTTTTTCTTTTTACGTCTAAATTCTGCCACTATAATTCTCCTTTCTCTTAGAATGGTAAATCGTCATCTGATAGAGCGATTTCATCCCCGAAATCTTTAAATGGATCTTCTCCAATATTAGCGGTTGGAGCTTCAGAAGTTTGGTAGTTATCTTGATAACTAGGCATTTCTTGTACAAATGAATCATTTGCAAATCCTGCATTATCATTTCCACCACGAGATCCTAAGAATGTTACATTGTCTGCAACTATATCTGTTGTGTATCTTTTTGAACCATCTTGTCCGTCATAAGAACCAGTTTGAATTCTTCCTTCTACTGCTACTTGACTTCCTTTTGTACAATATTTTGCAATATTTTCTGCTTGACGTCTCCATGCAATACAGCTAATAAAGTCTGCACCTCTGTCGCCACTTGCTCCTGTAAATGGTCTTGATACTGCTACAGTAAATCTTGTTACGTTAGTACCACTTGCTGTGGTACGCATTTCTGGATCTCTTGCAAGTCTTCCGATTAAAATTACTTTATTCATATTTTACTCCTCGTCTAATCTAATAATTAAATGTCTTAATACGTTTTCATCTAGTTTAATTTTACGATCGAATTCAGTAATTGCTTCTTTATTTGCTTCAACTTGCATTACATAATAATATCCATTTGTTTCTTTTTTGATTGGATATGCTAATTTTTTTTCTCCAAGTTCTTTGAATTCAGTTACGTTAGCACTTTCAGCTGTTAAAATTTTCTTTGCATTTTCAGCAGTTTTTTTAACATCTGCACTTTCTTGAGTGGCTTTAACGATAAACATAATTTCATATTTTGTCATTATTACACCTCCTTATGGTCTTTGCGGCTTTAAATCTTTGTTTAAAGCAAGGAGTAATCTCTTACTCGTCCTAGATTATAACAGAAAAAGCATTCCTTGTAAATGCTTATCTTATAATCATTCAATTTTATTCTGCACTCTTTTTTTTATGCTAGTCACTATAAAGAATCTTTCTTACTGGACCTTCTTCTTTTTGCATTCTTTTATTTTTTATACGCATTTTCATAATATTTTGAAATTCTAACTTTAATTTTTCTTCATTTGGTTTTATTAATAAAAAGCGTAATATTGCTATAAAGTCTGGATCCTGTTTTAATAGTGTCCATACTTCGTTAATTAAAAAGACATCTATTAAATTAAGTTCCAAATAATCTATTATAAATTTTGGACAATTTTCAAAAAAAGATTGATATCCCACTTGATTCCTTGCATTTTTATCTAGCTTATAGAAAGCACATAAGGCACCTTGAAGTAAATTTTTTTTAATTAAATCTTCTAATTGATATGTTTCATTTTGTGATTTTGCTAATGTGTTATAGGTTTGAAATAATGGTTTTAATTTCTTTTCACCTTTTTTCAGATAAATTGATAATAATTCAATATCTACTGGATTTAATACTATCCCATATTTCTGTTTTTCGATTTCTAATTTTCTTTTTATATTTTCTTTATTTTTAAGAAAATAATCTTTTTTTCTTGTGTAGCAAATTGTTTCTCGATCTATTTGGATTTGTGTATCTCTTTTGAAAGAAAAGGAAATAATCTTTTTTTCTATGCTATAAACTTCTAATTCAATAATTAGATCTACTAATTCAAACATTTTCTAACTCCCTAACTGTTAATATTATATATTATTTAGGCAAAATAAAAAGGCTTATGCCTTTTAATCTTTTGATTCTCCCACTAATTTTAAAATATCTAAGAAGATATTAATATAGTCAAGATATAATTCTAATGCTCCATATATTGCTAAATTATCTTCTGGAAGATTAGATGATTCACTTAGTCTTTTAATCTTTTGAATGTCATATGCTGTGAATCCGATAAAAATAATTAATGAAATAATTGTTAGTACAAAGTTAAATTGTTCACTTCCGATAAATATGTTTAGTATCATACATACGATTAAAGCAATTAATCCCATTAGCAACATACTTCCTAGATTAGTTAAATCAATTTCTGTAAAATATCCTATTGCTCCAAATATAGCAAATACAACTGCTGCGATAATAAAAACATAAAAAATTGACATTAATTCATAAGCAATAAAGATTGATGAAAAAGTTAGTCCACTAACAAATGAATATAATAAAAAGCATATCTTAGCGGTTGTTGATTTCATTTTTGTTATTCTTGATGATAATACTATTACCAAAATAAATTCAGCGATAATAAATACCCAATAGAATCCTGTTGAAAAAATATTTAATAACATTTTTTCATTTAATGCTACAAAATACCCTGTAGCAAAGGTTATTAGTAATCCCAAAGTCATCCATAAAAATACTTTAGGAATTAACTTATTTTCCATAAATTCCTCCCACTCAAATATATGATTATTATATCATTATTCATGAATTTTGTAAAATTATTAAACATTAAAGCGGAAATAAACAATATCACCATCTTGCATTTTATAATCTTTTCCTTCTAAATTAAGTTTACCAGCTTCTTGCACTTTCTTTTCATCTTTTAATTCTTCTAAATCATTGTATTTCATAATTTCAGCTTTGATAAATCCTCTTTCAATGTCACTATGAATTAAACCAGCACATTTTTTTGCTACCATACCTTTTTTAAAAGTCCATGCTCTTACTTCATCAGAACCAACAGTAAAAAATGTTTGAAGTCCCAGTAAATCATATGTTGCAAAAATAAGCTTATCTAATCCACTATAAGTAATCCCTAATTCACTCAAGAATTCTTTTTTTTCACTTTCTTCTAGTTCTGCTAAATCGCTTTCCATTTTTGCTGACATAACAATTGAATTAGAATGTTCTTTCGATGCATATTCTTTCACCACTTTGGTATATTCATTTTCTCCAATGGAAGCATCTTCTTCACTAACATTTGCCACATATATTAAAGGCTTTAAAGTAATAAAGTTAAATGCTTTTATTATTAATTTTTCTTCTTCAGTCAATTCTACTAAACGTAGAGGTATATTTTGTTCTAAAGATTCTTTACATCTTTTTAAAATAGATAATTCTAAAAGTGCTTCTTTATCTTTTGTAGTTTCTGCTTTTTTAGCAATTTTTTCTATTCGATTATCAATAATTTCTAAATCAGCTAAGATTAGCTCGATATTTATAATTTCAATATCTCGTATCGGATCAATACCACCTTCAACATGAGTGATATTTGTATCGACAAAACATCTTACTACTTCAACAATTGCATCTACTTCACGAATATGAGATAAAAATTTATTTCCTAACCCTTCTCCTTTTGATGCCCCTTTTACAAGACCTGCAATATCAGTAAATTCAAATGTAGTTGGAACTAAGCTTTTTGGCAAATATAAATTTTCTAAAAATTCTAATCTAGTATCTGGTACTGTTACTACTCCAACATTTGGATCAATTGTTGCAAATGGATAATTTGCTGCAAGTATATTTTTTTTAGTAATTGCATTAAAAAGAGTTGATTTACCAACATTTGGAAGACCAACTATTCCAGCTTTTAGTGACATATTTAAACAACCTTTCTATAGAATGGATGACCCATTAATTCCTATTGGAAGACCTATAATATACCATACTACTAATAAAATTAAAAGAATTCCTCCACAGATTAAACTATATGATATTTGATATTTTAATGATTGAAATAAACTAACTGGCTTTTCTCCTGTATTATATTTATCTAGCATAGCTAAGTAAATAACAAAATACGCCATTAATGGAGTAAGTCCCATCATTGCACATTCTCCAAATCGGAAAATTACTTGAGTAAATTCTGGAGTGATTCCTGCATTCATAAATGTAGGAATTATTGTTGGAGCCATTATGACCCACTTATTAATTGATGATGGAACAAAAAAGGAAGTTATGGCTGAAACTACAAATAAAAGAATAATTAATGGAACTCCTGTAAAATGTAAGCTTGTTATTAAATTCGTAAGGCTTGCTACAATTATTGGCCCAATATTTGTATAGCGGAATAAACTTATAAAAGTAGAAGCAAAAAATATTAATACTAGAGTCTTTCCAATTCCATCTAAAGAGTGACCAAGAGTATTTACAAAATCGTTATTATTTTTTATAGTTTTTGCACCTAATCCATAAAAGAAACCTAATATTACAAAAAATAATGTAACAACAAACACAAATCCATTACTGAAAAAAGAATTGTAACTAAATAATTTATCAATATAAAATGTTTGGCTATAATCTAGTAGATTTCCTCCTAATGGAACTCCTGGAATTATTTGATAAATGAAAAAAACAATATAAATAAATCCTGCTATTGCACTAAAAGTTAATCCCCTCATCTCTTTTCTAGTCATTATTAATTCTTCGATATCTGATTCAGGAATTTCATATTTATCTAATTTATTAATCAATATCTTTTCAGTAATCATAGTAATTGCAACAGATAGTACCATAATTGCTACAAACATTATAAATATAAAACTTATAGTTGCAAAACGAAATGAACTATCTAAAACTTTTGCTCCCAATATAGTTGTTGAAATAAGAGAACTATCAATACTAGTAATAAAAAAACTTAAACCACTACCACAAGTAAGACCTGCAAATGAAGCAATTATTCCAATTAAAGGATTTCTTTTACCATATTTAAAAACTAAAGCACCAATTGGCATCATAATTACATATGATAAATCTCCCATAAAAGAAGAAATTACACTTGCAAATACAATAATAAATGTAACAGTGTTTTTTTTCATTTTTTTGGTTAATAAAGAAAGTGATGTTTTTAAAAACCCACTTTTTTCCATAACACCTATTCCAATTAAAATTATAATTAAACTACTAAGTGGGGTAAAAGCTACAAAATTTGCTACAGTCGAACTAAATATATATTTTAGCCCACTAAATGATAGAAGACTTTCAATTTTTAAAAGTTCACTTGAATATTCCAAAGAATTAGCATTAATTTTATATTGTATCGCTTGAACTCCTAAAAGAGACAAAAAACCACTTAAAACAATGGTTGTGCCTATTAGTAAAATTAGTGTCATAATTGGATGAAGGGTAATTTTCTTTTTTAATCTACTTATCTTCATTTTTATCACCTATTACTTTTTTTAACTTTTTTTCAAATTCTAAACGGTCCATCATTATTTCTCTTCCACATTTTGTACATTTTAGTTTAATGTCTACGCCCATGCGAGTTATTTTCCATTCATTTGCTCCACAAGGGTGTCCTTTTTTCATGATGACATGACTTTCTAATTTATAATTTTTTTCCATTATGCACCTCAATTTGAGAATATGGGATTTTTATATTTGCATTATCATATGCAATTTTAATTAATCTTAAAACATCCCTTTTTATTTGCCATTGATTATCTTGTTTACAATTAATCAAAATAGTGTAGTTTATTGCAGAATCTTCTAGTGAATCTATTCCTAAATACTTTGAATCTTTTAAAACTCCTGGAATTTTTTTAGCATTTTCAATTATTTCACCTATAACTTTTTCTACTTTTTCTGTATCTTCCTCATAAGCAGTAGGTATTTTTATTATAATTCCTGCATGATGTTGACTTAAATTAACAATGGAATTGATATTACGATTTGCAATAATATAAACTTCGCCATTGGCTTTTCTTATTTTTGTACTTTTTAAGCCCATTTCTATTACTTCTCCAGTAAAATTATTATAAGTAACTATATCTCCTACAACAAAATAATTATCCATAATAATTGCAATACCACTTACAAAGTCTTCTACTGTTGATTGGAGCGCAAATCCTAGAATAACACCTGCTACTCCTAAACTTGCTATAATCGACTTTGTATCTACACCATAAGAGTTTAAAATAAATATTATCATTAAAATATAAATAAAATATTTAATTATATTATTTATTAGTTTTACAATAGTATTTCTTCTTTTTGTTTCAAACTGATCTTTTCCATTAATTATAAAACGTTTTGTTGTGTTAGTAATTATTTTAATAAGAAATAATCCTATTATTATAATAATTGCAAGGGAAATAATTTTTGTTCTAAGGATGAAATCCCAAATTATATAAAAAGGATTCATCTTATTCACCTTCTATTTTTATTCCTAAAATATCTAAAATACGATCTAAGTCTTTTTCAGAATCAAAAGGAATTTCAATTTTTCGATGATTAATTTTAACTTTTGTACCTATTTTCTCTCGCATAATTCGCTCATATATTGCATTTTTTATACTACGAGTATCTGTTGCTCTTACTATTTTATTTTTCTTTGGAAGATCTTCTTCTGTTATTATTTTTTCTAAATCTCGAACACTAATTGAATTTACAACAGCTTTTGTAGCTAATTCATCTATTTTATTATTATCCTCTATTTTACTTAATGCTCTTGCGTGTCCCATGCTTAGTTTTTTACTTTGTACTAAACGTTTTGTATTAGTTGGAAGTGTTAAGAGCCCTAACATATTTGTTACATAACTTCGACTTTTACCAAATTTTCTAGCAAATTCATCTTGTGTCATTCCACTAATTCGAATTATATTTTCATAAGCATTTGCTTCATCAATTGGATTTAGATCTTCTCTTTGGATATTTTCAACTAATGCAATCTCCATCATTTCTTGATCGTTAAAATCTTTGATAATTGCTGGAATCGTTTCTAATCCTGCTAATTTAGCTGCTTTAGTACGACGTTCACCCGCAACAAGTTCATATCCTTTAATACTTTTTTTGACAATAATTGGTTGTACTACACCTAATTCTTTTATTGATTCTGCCATTTCTTGTAATGTATCATCATTAAAAGATTTTCTTGGCTGATAAGGATTGCTTCGAATTTCACTTAACGGAATTTCTAAAATATCATTTGTTTTTGCATCCTTTATAATATCTTTTTCAAAATTATCAAAATTAATTACTTCGTTTGAGAAAAGTTGTTCTAACCCTTTTCCTAAAGCTTTTCTTTTAGTTTCCATTTCTACTAATCACTTCCTTTGCTAGATTTTGATATGCAAGGGTGGCGCGACTTGTTGGATCATAATCACTTATTGGTTTTCCATGACTTGGTGCTTCAACTAAACGAACTAATCTTGGAATAATTGTATTGAATACTTTACTTTTAAAACATTTACGAACTTCTTCAATAATTTCTAGTCCAATATTTGTTCTTCCATCTAACATTGTTAGTAAAACACCTTCTATACGTAGTTCTGGATTCATATTTGATTGAACTAAAATAATAGAATTTAAAAGTTGTGTAATTCCTTCTAATGCAAAATATTCACATTGAACAGGAATAATAACTGAATCACTTGCTACTAAAGCATTCATTGTAGATATTCCAAGTGACGGTTGACAATCAATAATAATATAGTCAAATTTTTCTTTTACTTCTTCTAATGCTTTTCTTAATTGTTCGTTTTGACGAAATGTATTATCTTCTATCATTTTTTTTACAAATTCTACATCTACTCCTGCTAAATTAATTGTAGCTGGAATAATTGATAAATTTTTAAACTTCGTTTTAATCATAGCCATTGTTATTTCACAATTTCCAGTGATCACATCATAGACATCATTTTTAAAATCATTTGCATTTAAACCAAGACCTGATGAAGCATTTCCTTGAGGGTCAAGATCAATTAGTAAGGTTTTTTTTCCTTCTTTACCTAAAGCTGCTGCAAGGTTAATACTAGTTGTGGTTTTCCCTACTCCACCTTTTTGATTTACTAATGAAATAATTTTAGCCATAATATCACCTTCACATTTTTAGTCACTATTGATATTTTATCACAAGTAGAATATTTTGTCTTTAGAAATTAGGCTGAGAAATATTTTTTTAAGATTTTTTTATATTTTTCCATGTATCTAAAATCTCTTGTTCTTTTATCTGATTAACAAAAGCTTTTTCCATGTTTTCCATTTCCTTTTTTCTCATTATTTTTTTCTTTTTTATATATTTTAGAAAGTGTGATGGGCTTTTTAAAAAGAGTACAATTCCAAATTCCATTAAATTCTTATTTTCTAATTTTAAAACCTGATTTTTCTTTAACTCTTTTTGCGATTTTAAAATATCAATTCGAAAATATAAAATTTGTTTTGTTAAAACTTTTTGACGATATGTAATTTCTCCTTTTTCAATTACTTTTAATTTTTTAGAATATGCTGATTTAAAGTCTAAAATAATATATTTTGTTTGATTCCAATCTACTTTTTCAAATTGTTCAATTGCCTTATAATTTTTATCTACAAAAATTTCAAATACTGGTACTCCATCTAAACAAATAAATACATAGTAATTCAATTTATCACGTCCTTTTCTCGAACTTTAACATATAAATAATTGTCCGTCAAAAGACCTATTTTTAAAGACTTTAAACTTATTTTGATTAATTTTTTAAATTGGTTCAAAAATTTTGTATATTAAATTATCTTATTAATTTATTTTTTATTTTCATAAAAAAAGGAAGAAATTATTTCTTTTCTTCCTTATCTAAAGCTTCTTTTAATTCTTCTTTATTCATTTTAGTGTAGCCTTTAATTCCCTTAGCTTTTGCAAGTTCTCTAAGTTTTAAAATTGTTGGTTCATCATCTTTTGAACTTGTTTCATCTTCATTAATTACTCCATTTATGACTAATGATTCTATTTGTTCTTTTGTTAATGTTTCTCTTTCCATTAAAGCATCACTTAAAAGATTAATTAAATTTTCATTTTTCTTAATAATATTTTTAGCTTTTTCATAGCATTCGCTAATAATTTTACGTGCTGCTTGATCAATTTCTAAAGCTACTTGATCAGAATAATTTCTTGATTTATTGTAATCTCTTCCTAGAAATACACTACCTTCTTTTTGTTCATATTGCATTGGTCCTAACTCACTCATACCATATTCTGTTACCATACTTCTTGCGATATTAGTTGCTCTTTTAAAGTCATCACTTGCTCCAGTAGTGACTTCTCCCAAGAATAATTCTTCACTAGCTCTTCCACCTAATAAACCTGTAATTTGAGCAAGTAATTCATTTTTAGACATGATAGACATTCTTTCTTCTTTTGGAAGCATCATTGTATATCCACCAGCATTTCCACGTGGAATAATAGTGATTTTATGTACTTCATTGGCATCTTCTAATTTAATTCCGATTACAGCATGCCCAGCTTCATGAATACTTACTAAGCGTTTTTCTTTTTCTGTAATTTTGTGAGAAGTTTTAGCTGGTCCCATTAATACACGATCTGTTGCTTCATCGATATCTGTCATTGTAATATTTTCTTGATTTTTACGAACTGCTAGAAGTGCTGCTTCATTAAGTAAGTTTTCTAAATCTGCACCACTAAATCCTGGAGTACGTAAGCTAATATTTTTTAAATTAACTGTTTTTGCAAATATTTTATTTTTTGCATGAACTTTAAGAATTTCTTCTCTTTCTTTTGCATCAGGTAAATTAACTGTTACTTGACGGTCGAATCTTCCAGGACGAAGTAAGGCTGGATCAAGAACATCTGGGCGGTTTGTAGCAGCAATGATAATAATACCTTCGTTAGCTCCAAATCCATCCATTTCAGTTAATAATTGATTTAATGTTTGTTCTCTTTCATCATGACCTCCGCCAATTCCAGAACCTCTTTGGCGTCCTACGGCATCAATCTCATCTATAAAAATTAGACAAGGAGCATCTCTTTTTGCATCTTTAAACATTTCTCTTACACGACTTGCTCCAACTCCAACAAATAATTCTACAAAGTCAGAACCACTTATATAAAAGAATGGTACATTTGCTTCTCCTGCAACAGCTTTTGCTAGTAATGTTTTACCAGTTCCTGGAGGACCTACTAATAAAACTCCTTTTGGAATTCTAGCTCCAAGTTTTTGAAATTTTTTTGGACTTTTTAAGAAATCAATTAATTCTTTTACTTCTTCTTTTTCTTCTTTTAATCCTGCTACATCTGTGAATTTAACAGAACCTCCGTCTTCACTTAATTTAGCACGACTTTTTCCAAAATCCATACTACCTTTATTACTATTTGCCATTTTTGAAAATAGAAAATAAGTAACTCCAACAAGTAAGAATAGCGGAACAACGTTTACTAAAACATACATCCATGAAAATGTTCCTGGATCTGATTTTGTTTCATACATTTTTAAATTATTTGACTCTGCATATTTTACAATGTTTGGTAAATCTGCTTCAACTACTTTTGATTGGAATGTTTCATTTTCTTTGTAATTATTTAACTTTCCTTCAATGTAGTAAACATTTTCATCTCCCTTTGGTGTTACAGTAATTTCTGTAATTGTTTTACTTGATATAGCATCCATCAGTTCACCAGTTGTTAATTGATGTTCAATGTTTCTACCCATATTTAATACAGATAAAACAATAAAGATTACTACGATTAAAACAACATAGGGAAATAAGTTTTTTATTGTATTTGCGTTATTTTTTCGTGACATATATTTTCTCCTTACTTATATCATATTTATATATTATATCATATTTTTCATTGATTTCTTTATCAAATTTTGACTTTTTTAGGCCAGGAATCCAAAGAATCTCATTTTTAGAATCAGTTATAATTGGCCATAAATTTCTCTCTTTTTCTGGAATTTTATAATCTATGAAAATATCCTTTAATTTTTGATGACCATTCATATTTTTAGAGGCAATTTTATCTCCATTTTGTCTAGTTCTAACAAATAACGGAAGTGTTATCTCTTCACTATTTAAGCGAATTACAAAATTATTTTTTTCTTTTGATTGTACGATCTTTTTTATTTCATTTCCATTATATAATTTAAAATTATCTTCTAATTTGGCACAATAAGAATTCTCTTTTTCTTGTTCTATAATTCTAAATACATTATATTCTTTTATACCTACTTTTTTTAATGGAAGTGAGATTTTACCATTACTTTTAAAACTTCTAATAAGATTTAAAATATTTTTGACATGAACTTCCTTTATTTCTTTGATATCGTTTTGATAAATATGATATAAATATTTTTCTATCATCATTTGTTGAATTACTTCTTCATACTCCATAAATTCAACAATATGTACGTTATCATTAGTCACACAATCCGTCAAGGCATTTTCCACAACTTTCACAAGAAATTCATGAATTCGACAAAGTTTTTCTTGATAATTTAAAAATTTTAAATGAACAGATTTATTTTCTTGTTTTAAAAATGGTAAAATATGATGACGATATCTATTTCTTGTATAATAATCTTCTTCATTACTTTTATCTAAAGCATATGGAATTTTATTAAAGTTATTGTAAGATAGAATATCTTCTTTAGTAGAAGTTATTAAAGGTCTAACGATAGAATAATTTGAAAAGTGCTCTATTTTTGAGAATCCCATATACCCATTTAATGAACTTCCTCTTACTAAACGCATTAAAATTGTTTCTATTAAATCATCTCCATGATGAGCAGTCATAAAATAATTGGCATTATATTTTTGAATTATTTTTTCAAAGTAATCTTTGCGCATTTGATGAGCATTCGCTTCAAAATTTCCTTTTTTATATTCAGTAAATTCTGTCCCTTCAAAAATAATATTTTTATCTTCACAATATTTTTTTACAAATTTAAATTCCTCTTCCGATTCTTTTCTTTGCTTGTGATTTATATGAGCACATATTAATGATATTTTTTTATTTTTTCTTACGTTTAATAAAAGTGATAATAAACACATAGAATCTGGTCCCCCAGAACATGCAAAAACAACGATATCGTTTTCTTTTAAAAGATCCATTAAATATTGTTGTTCTTTCATATATACCCGCCTTGTCGATTACTATTCTAATTTAATTAAATAAGAAAAGCAAGATCACTTTTCTTTTAAGTTTGGAACCATTTTATTCTCATTCATTGATTCATAATTTTCTGTTATTGTAATAAATGCATCTTTATCTATCAATTTTAATCCAGTACTCACTTTATAGTAATCAGAAGTTTTTATACTACAAAGAATTAAATCTTTTTTTTGATTTGAAAATCCGCCAGTTGATTCAAAAATGGTTACATCATACATTAGATCTTTTGTTAAGTATTTTTTTATTTCTTTTGTTTTTTTACTACCGCCAGATGTGAAATTATTTTTAAACAATAACCCATAACCAATACCGCTAATAGTTCCTCCAACAATTGCAATTATTAATATTTCTAAACCTTCTATATTAATGATATTGCTTATTTTAGAAGTAAATTGTACAAAGAATGGAAATAAAATTGATCCCAATAAAGAATTTTTGGTTAATTCTTTTCCAAGTACTATATAGCTTAGTATTAAGAGTAAAATATTGGTTACTAACATAAAGCTAGTATCTGAGATAAGAAAAAGATTTTGGACTACTATTGCAAGTCCGCTAATTCCTCCTGTATCCAAATGATATGGTGAAAAAAAGAGATTATATGAAATTGATACTAGTAGTATTCCTAAGATTACGCTTCCATATTTTCTGATGATTCGCATGTATTTGCCACCTTTGCTTTTAATACTGATTCCATAATTTTTAATATGTCTCCATCTAATATTTTATCCACATTACTTGATTCATACCCACTTCTTAAATCTTTTACTAATTTATATGGCTCTAATACATAGTTTCTAATTTGACTTCCCCATTCATTACTTTCATTTATTCCTTTTATTTTATTTAATTCTTTTTCTTTTCTTTCTTCTTCTAATTGATATAATTTACTTTTTAGCATTTTCATTGCCTGATCTTTATTTTTAAGTTGGCTTCTTTCATTTTGACAAGTTACTACAACTTTTGAAGGTATATGAGTAATTCGAACTGCTGAATTTGATGTGTTTACAGATTGTCCACCTGCTCCGCTACTATGATATACATCAATTTTTAAATCACTTTCTTTTATTTCTATATCAATATTTTTGTCAAATTCTGGTGTAATACTAACTGAAGCAAAGCTAGTATGCCTTCTTGCATTTGAATCAAACGGAGAAATTCGTACTAAGCGATGAATTCCTTTTTCTCCTTTAAAGTAGCCATAAGCAAAATACCCGCGAATTAAAAGAACTGCACTTTTGATTCCCGCTTCATCACCTTTTTGTTCATCAATTATTTCATATTTATAGTTATTCTTTTCACAAAAACGCTCATACATGCGCATAAGCATACTTGCCCAGTCACATGATTCTGTTCCACCAGCACCAGGATGAATTTCTAAATAACAGTTTAAATTATCAAATTTGTCATTTAATAAAGTATTTATTTCTAATTCTTCTATTTCAGAAAACATTTTATCAATTTCATTTGTTAATGCATTTAATTCGTTTTCTTCTAACATGTTTATAAGTTCTAGGTTATCAACAATTTCAATTTCTATTTTTTCTACTGTTGTTATTATCTTTTTTAAATTAGCGCATTCTTTATTAATGTTATTGGCGTGTTCAATATCATCCCAAAAGTTTTCTTCTGACATGATAGATTCTAGTTGACTTACTCGATTTTTTTTATAATCTAAGTCAAAGTGACCTCCGAATATCTTCTATTTTTAATTTTAATTGTTCTAATTTTTCTTTTATTTCATTTTTCATGCTTATCCACTTTCTATTTTTTATTTTAAGTTAAAGAGAATTGATCCTACTCCATCCCTTACTTCTATTTTAGCCATTGCTCCATTTATTATAGTCAAACATGGAGCTTTATGGGATATGTCTGCATCATATATCACTGGAATATCTAGTTTTCCTAAAATACTGTCCATTAAGCATTCTTTAATATTATAGTCATAATAACTTGTTTCTACTCCAAATCTGCCAAATATTATCCCTTTTGTATATCTAAAATAATCTAGTTCTGCAAATTTCCATAGTGTTCTTATTGTCTGTTCTTTACTCATTTCACAATTATCAAAATACCAAATTATTCCATCACTTTTATATTTTTCATTAAATTCTTTTATCCCATCATATTTTGTTCCTGCAAGTTCTGATAAAATATCAAAGCACCCACCAATTATTCTACCATTTATGGATACCTCTTTTTCAACTAAGGTACGCCAATAAACTTTTTCTGTTAAATTATAATTTTCTAAGCCTGTGATCACTAAAGGTTCTTCGTTTTCATATAAATCAAAGCTTTTTTCTTTTATTAAATTTCCTTTAATGATTTCTAAAAAATATTCTTGACTTTGGTGGATATCATTCATTCCAAATGCGCCAAAGTTTTGGCCATATATTGTAGCTATATCGCATTTTGTAGTTATTGGATAAAGAATTCCTGTCGGATCAGAAAATCCAGCAATCCATTTTGGATGTTTTTTTATTTCCTCAAAGTCAATAAATGGTAAAATCTCTATTAAAAAATCTCCTCCTGCAGCACATAAAAGCATATTTATTTCATCGTTTTTGAACATCTCAATTATTTCTTCTGCTCTTTTTTTAGCTAACGCGCTTCTTCCTTTTTTATTTTTAAAAATATTCTCAGATAGCACTATGTTATAGTCATAATTTTCTAATCTTTTTTTTGCATTTAAAAATTTTTGCTGTTTTTCTTTTTTATCAATTCCAGAAGATGGTGCTGGTATACCAATTGTGTCACCTTTTTGGATAAAATTAGGATATTTCATTTTAATTGCCTTTCTTAGTTATAATTATCTATTAAAAATCAAATGTTGTAAACTATAAAATTACATATCATATGTAGATAAAAATTGTTTTTATAGTAGAATACACGAATATGATAATATTATTAAATTATCGGAAGATTTTAAAAACATTTTTATTAAAAATGCAGTGATTAATAAATTAATTCCATTTGATTACAACTTATCTAATATTCAAATATATAAATACACTACCTCTCAAGAGCATATTAATGGTTATGAAATGCGAAATCACATAAATAGAGGGATATATAGTATTCTTTTATTTCTGACTCCATAATAAAGGTCTAATTTATTATAATTTGTACTATTGTTTATCTTTCCAAAAATCATAAATTATATTAGAAAGTTCTTTGGGATTATCAATATTAACTTCATGTGAGGAATTATTTATTATTTTCAATTCACTATTTTCTATATTATCATTTAAATTTTTAGCACTTTTTATATTCACATTATCTTTAGATCCACATACAATTAAACTCTTGCATTTTATTATTTCTAAATCTTTTGCAATATTAAGATTACTCATTGAATTTATTAAACCAATAAACTCTTTTTTAGAACATCCCATCTTTTCAAATATCCTTTTTGGCATGATATGAAATATTATGCTTTGTATTTTAAAAATTATTTTAGGGATTTTATATGGAGTACCAATCAAAATAATGGAATTTACTTTTTCTGGGTATTCTTTTACAAAGTCTAATGCTAATATCCCTCCCAAAGAAAGACCACACAAATTAAGTTTTTCTTTTTGATTTATACAAAAAGCAGAAAAAGCAGAATACATCATTTTATACTCTTTTAAATCATTTTTAGTTATTTCGAATAAGTTTGGACATATTGTATCAATTCCTTTTTCTTTAAGATATTCATTTGTATTATTCCAACTTTGATTGTTTTGTCCTAATCCGTGTATAAGAATGTTTTTCATAACATCAATCCTTTTTATTAAAAAACTGTTTTAATGTCAAATATGATGCAATTGCAGTCATTATTACAGCACTAATAAGATTTGGAATATTACTATCATTATTTGAAATATCTAATACTTTAGCACAAAATTGATTTGTAAATATTGTAATAAATGCTAAATTAAATAAACTGAAAGAAATTTTGTAGTAAAGATTTATTTTAGTAAGTGTGCATACTAAAATAATAATCCATAAAAATACAAAAACGAATGATGCTATTAGAAAACTGTCTAATAACCAGTTTGTATTATTAACATAATTTATAGTAAATAATAGCATATATACTAATATTGTAACAATAAGAGAAATTTTACAAAATCTATATTTATTTTTCTTAAGATATAAAGGTAAACTTGTTATTGAAAATGAAATCAAGATACCTAACAATACTATTAAAAACCAAGACAGTTTATGATCTATTACTAAATTACAAAGAAAGCAAGTAACAATTCCAATCAAATAGCCTAAATTTATTATATTGAAAATCCACTTTTTAATGGTTCTATATTTTTGGATTTCTATTTTTTCTCTTGTTAATGCTTCATCATCACAAGCACAAAAAAACTCATGTTCAGATATGTGTAATTCCTTACATAAATTTGTTATAACTGTTATGTCTGGATATGATATTCCTCGTTCCCATTTTGAGATTGTTGAAGGAATTACATATAATTTGTTTGCTAATTCTTCCTGAGTTAAACCTTTTTCTTTCCTTTTTTCGGCAATATATTTACCAAAACTTTTTTTATCTTGCATAAAAAGCTTCTCCTTTCAAAATTATTTTATTATCTATATTTATTTTTAACAATGGCTAGTTGAGCCACCTACAAAATACTACTTATGAATTTATCCTTTTTAAATAGTATATACTAAGATTTCATTTTGTAAGTATAGAAAAAGATAGCATTTACGCTATCTTAAATTTGTCACATTAATTTTTCATTAAAAGAGTTTTAAAATATATTTTTTTAATTCTTGTAATTCCTTATGAAATAAATTATTTACCACAACAATTCTTATATTTTTTACCTGAACCACAAGGACACATATCGTTTCTTCCTACCTTTTTCTCATTTTTAACGGTATGACCAACTTTTTCTTTTCCATCATTTGCAGTTCCTTTAATTACTTGTTTTCTTTCAATATTTTGTTCTATTTCTGCTTTTAGTAAGAACTGTGCAACATCACTATCAATTTTATCTAGTAAACGTTCAAATAATTCATAGCCTTCCATAGTATATGCTTGAAGTGGATTTGTTTGTCCATATCCTCTTAACATAATTCCATCTTTTAAGTGTTCCATTTCATTTAAATGATTTACCCATAATGAATCTATTACACGTAATGTGATTGCTTTTTCAAATTCTTCAAAAGCTGGGGCATCTTTTATTTTTTCTTCATAGTCTTCATTAATTTTATTAAATAATAAATCAATAATCTCTTCTTCTTTTTTATCATTCAGAGCTTCAACAGTTAACTTTTCACCTTTTATAAAATTAGTATTTACATATTCAATAATTTCTTGTTTATCATTATCAGTTAAATAACCTTCTGGAGCAATATGACTTTCTACAATATTTGTGATGGTATTTTTAAAAGTATCTTTAATAGTATCATGAATACTCTCTTGCTCTAAAACTTCATTTCTTTTATCGTAAATAATCAAACGTTGTTCATTTACTACATTATCATAATCAAGTAAGCTTTTACGCATGTCGAAGTTATTGCCTTCTACTTTCTTTTGAGCAGATTCAATACTTCTAGTTAATGATTTAGAACGTATGGATTGACTTCCTACCATTCCTAGTGCTTCTACCATTCTTTTTACTTTATCAGTTCCAAAACGACGCATTAATTCATCTTCAAATGACACAAAGAATTGACTCATTCCAGGATCTCCTTGACGTCCAGCACGACCACGTAACTGATTGTCAATACGACGAGATTCGTGACGTTCTGTTCCAATTACACAAAGACCACCTAATTCTTTTACACCTTCACCAAGTTTAATGTCGGTACCACGTCCTGCCATATTCGTTGCAATTGTTATTGCTCCTACTTCTCCAGCTTTTGCTATAATCTCTGCTTCACGAGCATGATTTTTAGCATTTAAAATTTCGTGTTTTAATTTTGCTTTTGTAAGTAGTGAACCTAAATATTCATTTGCTTCAACTGAGATAGTACCAACTAAAATTGGTTGTCCTGTTTTATGAATTTCTTTAATTGTTTCTACAATTGCTTCATATTTTCCTGCCATATTTGAATATAATAAATCTGCTCGATCATCACGAATTACTGGTTTGTTAGTAGGGATTTGAATAACGTACATGTTATAAATATTTCTAAATTCTTCTTCTTCTGTTTTTGCAGTACCTGTCATACCAGATAATTTCTTATACATTCTAAATAAATTTTGGAATGTAATGGTTGCCATTGTTCTAGTTTCTTCATTAATTTTTACATTTTCTTTAGCTTCTATAGCTTGATGTAATCCTTCACTAAATTGACGACCTTTCATTAAACGTCCAGTAAATTGATCAACAATGATAACTTCATTATTGTCTACAACATAGTCAACATCTTTTTTAAATGCATAATTTGCTTTTAGCGCTTGATTAACATGATGAACTAAAGCTGAGTTTTCTAAATCATATAAATTGTTGATATGAAAATATTTTTCTACTTTAGAGACACCATTTTCCATTAAAGATGTGTTCTTTGTTTTTGGATCAAAATCATAATCTTCATTTTCAATTAGATTTTGAACTGCAGCATTTGCATCAATATATAAGTCTTTTGTATTAGATTTTCCACCAGAAATAATTAAAGGAGTACGAGCTTCATCAATCAAAATAGAGTCTACTTCATCGACAATACAGAAATTTAATGGTCTTTGTACTCGATCATTTTTTTGTACTACCATATTGTCTCTTAAATAGTCAAATCCAATTTCACTATTCGTTGAGTATAAAATATCAGCATTGTATGCTTCTTGTTTTTCTTTTGAACTCATTTCGCGTAAATTTAAACCAATTGTTAAACCTAAAAATTCAAAAATACTTCCCATCCACTCTGAATCACGTTTTGCTAAGAATTCATTTACAGTAACAATGTGTACACCTTCTCCAGTTAAAGCATTTAAATATGCTGGCATTGTCTCTGTTAATGTTTTTCCTTCTCCGGTTTTCATTTCAGCAATATTACCAAAATGAATTGCTAATCCTCCTAAAATTTGGACAAAATATGGTTTTTCTCCAATTACACGATAATCAGCTTCTCTTACAACTGCATATGCTTCTACTAAAATGTCGTCTAAGGTTTCACCATTTGCTAATCTTTCTTTAAATTCGGTTGTTTTATTTTTTAATTCGTCGTCTGATAAATTGCTAATTTTTTCTTCTAAGGCAACGATTTCATTTGCTAAAATTTCAAATCTTTTTAGCTCTTTGTATTCTGAGTCTATTAATTTTCTAAAAAATCCCATAGTTTCTAACCTCCATCAAATGTATTTTATCATAAACTTAGAAAAAATAATATTTTTCTTTCTAATTTCATAGTATAAGTGATATTCTATCGCATTTTTTGTCAAATGAAAAGAAATACCCAACGATGAAAGAGTATTTCTAAATATTTATTTTTTTCTTTCCTTTTCCTTTTCTTTTTTGTTGTAAATATTCTTCAATTATATTAAAGACTTCTATTTCTTCTCCTTCTACTCTTTTTTCATAAATTACAAATTTATCATTTTCTATTATTTTAGCATTTGCAAAAAAATCATTAAAATTTACATATTTAACTGAACCATCTTTATAGCTTACAAGTAATGTTGGAGTGATATCATTATCTTCTTTTGGTATTTCAACTTTCCAATAAAATTCATTACTATCATTATCGTATTTTACTTTAAAGATTTTATAGTCTATTATTTGGGGAATTTGATACAAATTATCATTTTTTATGAAAATAACATCATTTCTCCCAACTAAAGAATTATATTCTTCATACCCACAAAAAGCAAAATTATTTTGAATTACTTCTTTGAATTCAGTTAATATTCTTTTTATTGTTTCTTTTTGAAGATCATTTTCATATTCTTTGGTTTCAAAATATTTTAAAATATGATTTATTTCGCAAATACGATATAAGTCAATATCTCTTCTATTTAAGATGTCTAAATATATTTTTAAATATGTTATTATTGCTTGTTCATCATTTTTCTCTATTCCATAAATAATCCATTTTAAGTTAATGTCTATTGTTTGATAAAAGTTTGAAATTCCATAAATATATTCTTTTTTCTCATTTTCACTTAAATTATTATAATAGTATTCCATCATTGGATTTTTATTTTGTAAGTAGCTTATTAGAGTTAAAATCTCACTATTTGAAGATAAAGAACTTTCTAAAAAATCATTTGTGATTCTATTTAAAACATTCGGTATATTCTCAGGTAATGTTTTACTAGGTACATTGATTACTGTATTTAATGTATCATTCATTACTTTTATAGGATATTCATCTTTTCCTCTTGATAGAAAAGACCCAACCGGAATAAAGTTTACTTCTTTATTTTGGATACAAGAAATAAGTAACTCTTTTTCTAATGGAATTGAATCGTAAGTATCTATAATCTTTTCTGTTATATCAAAGTAAACGTAATTATCTAAATTTTTAGTACTATTAAGTGTGCTATTTAGTTTCATTAAATCTAGTAAAAGAATTTTTACTTTGTCAATCGTAATACCAGCTTTTTCATGGATTAGGTCGATAAGCTTTTCTTCCTGATTTGTTAGTAATAAATAAATTGTTTCATCTTTTCCAACAATATCACAAATAATTGATAAACGAATATTTCCAGTATAATCCTTTTTCTCTGAGGATACTATACTTTGTATACAATCTGAAACTAAGTTGTTTTTTTGAATTATGGTTTCATAGTCTTGTTCCAATAATTCAAATATTTTACGCATATCCATTAAATTAAGACGATATTTATAATTAGCTACTATATAGCGATAAATCGGTAGGTATTCTTCTTTTTTATAAATTTTTATATAACTTAATATTTCATCACAAATGATTTGATTTTCTGATTCATTATCTAAGAAACATTCTATTGAGGTTTTTACCATTTGATAGTTTGAATATCCATTTGTTTTCTTTAATAGACCTACTCCAAGTACTGTTAAAAATAAAGCTGTATATCCAGTTTTTTTGATATCATGCATTATTTCTTTTTTTAATTGTTCTGCGTAATCTTTTTTCTCTTTTTTACTGGCTTGACCAATTTTCTTCGTTTCTTCATCATAATAGTAAAGTTTTCCATTTTTATTTAGGCGATAAACTCTTGTTTTTTTCATATAATCCTCTTTTTTCAAGTAGCCTTATTGTAACGCAAGTTTCTATATTTAAAAAGGAAAATCTTTCGATTCCCCTTATTTTGCATTTATAATACCATAAGTATTATCTTTTCTTTTGTAAACAACAGATGTACATTCTTCTATTTCGTTTTTAAAAATGAAGAAATCGTGTCCTAATAATTCCATTTGTAAAATAGCTTCTTCTTCGTCCATAGGTTTCATTTCAAAGTCTTTACGACGAACTATTTTTTTCTCTTCTTGTTCTTCTTCTACACTTTCAAAAGCCATATTTATTTCAAAGGATGGAACACTTTTGTATTTTCTATTTAATCTAGTTTTATTTTTTCTTATTTGTCTTTCTAGTTTATCCATTACTAAATTAATGGCAGCATATAAATCTTCATTTGTTTCTTCTGCTCTTAGCGTGAATTTTTTTGTTGGTATGGTTACTTCAACTGTTTGGTCCTTACCATTTACTCTTGCTAAAACATGGGCGGTTATTTCTTCTGGTATTTCAAAATAGTTATCTAATTTTTTTATTTTTTCCATTATTTGATTTTTAATGGCCTCTGTAATTTCTATATTGCTACCACGAACATTTAATTTCATATGATCACCTTCCTAGTTTCAGTATAGCAAAAATTGAAGAAAAAAACTACTGTTATTCTACAGTAGCTAAATTTGTCTCCATTACATCAACGGCTTGTAATCCTTTAGATGTTTCTATTAATTTAAAATCTACAAGTTCGCCTTCTTTTAAAGTTTTATATCCTTCTTTAACAATAGCGGAATAATGAACGAAAATATCTTCTAAGTTTTCGTATTCTATAAAACCATATCCTTTAGTATTGTTAAACCATTTTACTTTTCCTCGCAACATTCACACCTCTCCTTCTTACTCTATTTACTGCTGATACTACCTTATCATGAATTTCTTTACAGACACAACATAAACCAGTCGACAAATATTTTAAATATTGGTATATGTTAAACTCATGACATAACTACCATACATTAAATTTTCTGTTTTATTTTTTTCTATGTCTTAAATGATTCAAAATACGTTCGAATTTCATTTTTATGATTGTTAATTTTTTGGGAAATCTTTTTCGATTTTGTTTTTTCATTGTTCAAACTAAAAGTCGTTTTTTGCCTTTTTTCTGGGATATAATTCGACTGTATTACAAGAAAGGGCAGTATTGAGTGAAGAAAAAATTTATAGAAAACGGATATCATTTTATAGCTCGCTACCAAGAGTGTGATCAAGTAAAAACGATTCGTATTAAATATGGATTAGAAGCTTTTTATAATTTACTTACAAAAGCTATATTCTTATTATTTGTTACAATCTGTTGCGGTTTATTAAAAGAATATCTTCTGTTATGTATTATTTATTCTTTAACTAGAAGATATACTTATGGACTACATGCAAGATCAACTGTTATATGTTGGATTACAACTATTCCAATTTATCTTGGAGGATGCTTTTTTATTCGTTTTGCTAGTATTCCAATTCAAGTTATCTTTGTAATTTGGATATGTGCATTTCTTTCTTTTCTGTTGTGGGCTCCAGCGGATACCCCATCTACTCCACTCATACGTTCTGAAGTTAGAAAAAAGCAGAAAATAAAAGCTTGTCTAACTTGTATTATTTTTTTGATCGTAATGTATTTCATTCCACAAAAAATAATTATTAATACAATTTGTTATGCACTTGTAGTACAGTCAATAAGTATAAATCCTATTACTTACTGGCTTACTAATACGCCTTATCAAAATTATAAGACGTATTTAAAAAATCATGGTTTAAATGGTTAATATATATTTAAACAAAATTCAGTTTAAAGGAGGGAAAATTGTGAACATTTTTGCTAATGTACTTTCTGGAATTGCAGATTTATTTGCTAACGTTCCTACAGTTGCTTGTGCTTTCTTATTTTTTGATGAACCAGTAGCACCTGAAGAAATTTTATAATTATCAAAAAAAGATCAAGGCCATATGATCTTTTTTATTTTTTCTCAATACTAATTTCACTACGAAATAAATTATTAATTATTGTATTTTTTATTTTTATTTTCTTTCTTCCCATTATAGAGAATAGTCCTATACCATGGCCAGAATTTTTACTAGTATAGTGTAATTTTCCTAATTCATCTAGATCTAAAATATTTGAAAATGTATTCATAACTTTAATTATATATTTTTCTTCTGTTTCAGATAAAGTAATAGCAATAATTTTATCTTTACTTTGAATAGAAGCTTCTAAGGCATTATCTAATATTACACCTAAAGATTCACATAATAAATTGTAACTTCTTGCTGTTAGCATATCTACTACATTGGATTCAATGGTATTTTCAATATTTAAGTTTAATGACTCACAATTATGGTTGTATATCTTTTCATAAACTAACCCATTAATACCAAGAGGCATCTTTTGCATTCCTTGTACACCTTGGAAACTTTTATTATATTCTTTAATTAAATCATCAATTAATTCACATGATTTTTTATTTGAAACACTTTTTATTCCAATTAATTGATTAACAATATTATGTCGCATTATTTTATAATCGTTTACAATATTTAAATAAAACTCGTTATTTTTAATCAGGTATTGATTCATTTCTTTTAATGTATAAATATTATATTCATTTACTACATAGAATATAAATAAAATTAATACAACGATTAAAATCAAAAATATCATAAAATTATAAGATACTTTATCTAAATTTAAACTACACATAGTTCCACAAAAAATGATAATTCCTAGTAAAAGAACTGTTTTAGTATAAAATTGATTATTAGTTAAAATTTCATACAATTTTTGAAACATTTTTATAATCTTTTTTTGTGACATTAATAGATATAGGAATGTTTGATAACTCAGTGTAGATATAGCTTTAAAATAATTTATTGGGATAGTATTTGCTAAATGTTCTATTTTAATTAGTCCCATAATAATCATAATGGTAAAATCAAATGCTATTGCTACACACCAAATAAATAACGTTTTATAAATTGCTTCGCCATATTTGACTTTAAAAAGATGTTTAAATAAAATAATAAAATATACAATAGATAAGATTACAGTTAATGGTTGAGTCAATATTTTCTCACTATAAATTAATATTCCTGCTATTAAAGTATAGAAAATTAACATACTCAATTTCCATTCAACTTTTTTGGAAACTAATTTCCCAAAAATAATTGTGTATACGATTTGAGTAATGAAGCTTGAGAATAAATATAAGAGATCTGCCATTACTTCTCAACCTCCTTTTTATATTTCTTAGAAAGATATTCTACTTTTTCTCCATTGTCTAATATAAAATAATTTTTAGGCCAATTCCATTCATGAACTCTTTGTCTATTTGTTATACAACTTCTATGTGTTTGAATAAACCTTTCATCTAGTAATGTCATAACATCATTTAAATTCATATTTAACTTAAAAATATTGCTATCAGTATGAATCAGTACTTTTCTCTCTTCTTTATCTCTTGATATATAAGTTATAGCACGATAATAGATTTGTAAATCAATATTACGATTAGAAACGCAAAACATTTTATTATCAAAGTTCTTTTTAAAAATCAGTTCAATATCTTTTTCTAATCTTCTTTCCATATTGTAAAATTTTTCTATAAAATTAAATACTTGATAAACACTGCGATAGACTGTTTCAAACATCTTATCATGAGAAGTAATAAATATTATTTCACTTTCCCAATCTTTTTCACGAATCATTTTTGCTATTTCTATCCCACTAGTTTTGGTTTCTAATTCTATATCCATAATATACACTTTTCTACAAGAATTGTCATCAATTATTTTCTTTAAATCTTTTGAGTACTTTGTAAAATATTTCACATTTATGGTGTTATTTTTACTAATTACGACTCTTCTTAAAACATCTTTTATTGTTTCTTGTGTCTTTGGATCATCTTCTACCACAACAAAACTTATCAAACTCCTCATCCTTTCTTTTTGTTTACTAATTGCAATTATATCATAAAAATTAAGATAATCCATAAAAAAACACAATTTATTAGAAATTGTGTCGAAGAAACATTTTTATTAAGTATTGATCATAGTCTTCGTAATACAAGACTCTTTTTTTTACCATTATTTCAATTTTTTGTGATATATATGGGATAGTTTTTATAGATCCAATACATATTATCTTTTTTATTTTAGGATATTTTTCTATTATTCTTTGAATATTTTCTTCAATAGAATATTCATTTTCTTTCTGCCATAAAATTGTTTTCTTATTTTTTTCATTTAAGAAAGTAATGTAAGCATAATTATCAAATATATTCACCCATATTGTATTTTTCTTACCCTGATATAAATTCACTTCTTTGAAAAATCTAACTTCACTTACCAAAAAATCTTCTAATGTAATTTGTATAATCTCTTTATCAATTTCTTCAAATGTTGGAGGAGTTAAAAAATATATTATATTTCGATAAAATTTTTTTAATATTTTTTCTTTTTTAAAAAATTTGTTTAACTCATTTTGAAATTTTGGTCGATGAATAACTTTTCCAAATTTTATTATTTTCGAATCTATTTTCCAAGAAAAATATTTAGCTTCTTTTTTTTGATAACAAATGATTTCTTTATCAGTTAGATACATAATGAGTTCGTTTTTCACTCTTGCACCTATAGAAAATTTAATTATTTATTTAAATCTTCTAAATTCATTTCAAAGAAATCGATTGGATTTACTAAGGTACCATTGATATAAACTTCAAATAGTAAGCAATTTTGTTTTTCATTCTCTAAAGAATTTGATCCACTTAAACCAATAATATCATTTGTTTTTACATTCATTCCTTTGGTTACTTTAACTTCACTTAAACTATAATAGATTACTGTTACGTTCGTATTATATTCTATTGTTACAACAGAACCTAGTATTTCATCATCTTTAATCTCTTTTACTACACCATCAACACTTGCTAGTACTTCAAATTGTTCATCACTACTATATAAAACTCCTGTATTTTGCATGTATGTATTTTGATAGTATATTAAAGATTTTTGTTGAAGTTCTTCTGTATCCTCTTGTTTATAGAATGATTTACTAATAGTTACGCCATCCTTCGTAAATGGAATAATAGGTTTTTCTGGGGTAGGACTAATAACTGTTATGTCACTATTTTCTTTATTATCTACATTAACTGTAACAGAATGATTGTTATCATCTACCTGTGGTGCTTTAAAATTTAAACTATTATTTAAAAAATATACTGTTAGAAATACACAAAAAACTACTAATCCATAAATACTTGGTAATACAAACTTTTTTAACTTTCTTCTTTTCATGATCTCACCTTTCCTATTCCTAGTTTGACCATGAATACCAATTTTATACAGTTATATTTTTGAAAATTCTATATTTTGATAATAATGTGTTAAAATTTCATGATATGTTTTTCCTTCTTTGGCCATACCATTTGCTCCATATTGACTCATTCCTACTCCATGACCATTTCCTCTTGTAGTTATTTTTACGTTTTCCATTAATTCAATGTCAAAATCAGTAGAACGTAAGGATAACTTTTTTCTTACTTCTGTTCCTTTTAATAATTTATCATTTATTTTTATTGTATTTATACGACCTGAGCTGGTACGATTTATATCACTTATAGAAATTTCTTCACAAGAAATGTTTAGTAATTCACAAAACTCTTCTTTTGAAAATTCTTTTGTTACTTGATAGTTATTTAAAGTTTCATTATCCCAACTAGAATCAACAGAACTTAAATATGGTAAAGATTCCTGAAAGACTAATTCACAATTTTCTGTTTGACCATTACTCATAGAAAAATAAAATGATTCAATTACTTTTCCTTCATAAGTCATGACTAATCCTCTAGTATCATTTACGGCATTTTTAACTTTTTCATAATTTTCTTGATAAGCATTTTCCCATTTTTTTTGCATTTGTTCTATAGTATTATATGCTTGATCGGCAACTCCTATTATGACATCATAATCTAAGTTTTGATGTTCCATTTTATAACTTGCAAATGTTCTTGCTGCAATTGCTTGAGCTTTTAGCGCTTCTATTTCGAAAGAAGCAGGCATTTCTGCTGCTACAACTCCCAAGATATAATCTTCTAGTGGCATGTTAGTGATTTTAGTGGTAGATGGGTCATACACACGAATTGTAGAATCTATATATTCTTCTTTTGGCTTTTCTTGATCATTTTTTGGAAGATCAAAAGAAAAGTTAGTTTTATTTTTTAAACTAACTTCTATCATTAAAATTATGCTTAATACTATTATCACTACAATAAGAATTTTATTTTTCATATGAGCTCCTTAAATAATACGGCATGTATTTAAAAAATCTAATGTAAAATTGGTAAGAAGATATCCCATAACAATACTTAGTATTATTACCAAGATTCTAGCTTCCCAAATTTTATTTTTTTTCATCCATTTATCAAAATTTACTCCTGTTAAAGAATATGCACAAAGCATTACAAAAAAGACATATAAATAAACTTTAATATTCACGTTCATCCATACTTTCATAAAAAGCTATTTTATTAATTCTTTTTAGGTGACGTTCTTCTGAGGCAGGTTTAGTGCTTATAAACATGTCTACAATTTCTTTAGCTGCTTCATCACTTAATCCTCCTAAAGCGATTACATTAGCTCCATTATGATTTTTAGCTTTAAATGCATCATCGTTATTGATTACTCTAGCACAACGTATTCCTTTTACTTTATTTGCTGCAATACTAATTCCTATTCCATTACCACAAATTAATATTCCTAAGGCTCCTTCTTCTTTTAATACTTTTTCACAAACATCAAAAGCAAAATCTGGATAATCATCTAAACTATGATTTGGTAATGAGGAAACTTCTACTTCTAATCCTTCTTTTATTAAATAATCTTCTAATACGTTTCTTAACTCTACACCTTGATGATCTGCTCCAATTATAATTTTCATTCTTCAAATTTCCTTTCTTCTGCTTCTTTAAATATTGGCAATAATCCTGTGTTATTTTTTCGATGTGGTGGTAAACCATAAATATCATGTCCAGGAAATTCATTTGCTTCTATGAAAAAGCATTTTTCTTTCCCAACGCAAACATCCCATCCAACATAACCAACTTGAGGAATTTCAAGTGAAGCATTTTCACATAATTCGATTATTTCTTCAAACCTTGGTATTTCTAATCCTACAATTGTTTTTTTTGTTAATGGATGAGATTCATAAAGGTTTCCTGATTTATCAATCGCTGGATATATGATTTTTCCACTTTTTAACTCAACAGGCACAACCATTCCACCATGATTAAAATTATCTACAGTATTATGATTATTTCCTATTCTTAAGTAACATGCTACTACACTTCCTAATAAAGTTACTACTCGTAATGTGTTAATACTATCCGGATGAAGATCACTTATTTTTTTACACTGGATTGCAACCTCTTCAATTAAAGTTTGGTTATTCTCCATTAGTTCTTCATATAAATCTTTTAATTTTCGATTTGAAACGTCTATTTTTTCAATATCTTTACCACATTGTGCTCCAACTGGTTTTACAATAATATTGTTATGTTTTAAACAAAAGTTGGCAAATTCGTTTTTATTTTTTCCATTTAAATAAAGCCATTCTCGATTTAAATATTTATCAAATTGTTTATTAAATTCTACTTTATTATGAAATACATGAATAAATTTTGGATCATTATATTTCACCATAAAAGAATTATTTATTCCTCTTGTAATTATAGTTTTTCTTTCAAAATTGTTCATATTATACATTTCAAATAATGCATAGTCCATATATCCAGCTTGATACTTAAATCCACAATTTATCATATCAATAAAGATAATAAACCGACTTTTTTTTGTTTTTTGATGAACTTCATTAATTACTCGAAAAAAAGAGCTAAAGTCCATATTAATAATACGTTTTATTATATATTTTATTTTTGCCATATAAATCTCCAATAATATTATATCACGATCTTAGCTTTCTTGAAATATAGTGTTTATCAAATAAAAAAAGCTTATGCAGCTTTTTGGTTTAAATTATATTTACGGTTAAACTTTTCAATATTACCAGTTCTCTTGGCATTTCCTTGTTTTCCTGTATAGAATGGATGACATTCGCTACAAATTTCTACATCAATCTTTTCTTTTGTAGACATAGTTTTAAAAGATGCTCCACAAGCACATTTTACTTCGATTTCTTTCATTTCAGGATGAATGTTTGCTCTCATAATCAATCTCCTTTCGCCATACCTAAATTTAGGCATAGTAATTTCATTTCTAATGTATTATATCATAGATTCTCTTGGTTGCAAGTGAAAAAACTACTATTTTAATTATATGTTGCATTAATTTTTTAAATACATTAAAAATGTTTTTTAAGCAAATTTATTTATTGTAAAGTTTTTTACTTATTTTATATGTAATATATGCTTTATTTTTCCAGCAAAAAAAACTAAACTATCACTCTTTTTCATAGCGATTTGTTTACCAACTGCCTTTCCCCCAACTGTTAATGCTGAAATTAATGAAGTTACTAATACTGTGATCCATATCGCATTTGCATTTAATTTTAACGTAATATAAGCTGTTAACACTGCTCCCAGAGATCCACTTACAATTCCACAAATATCTCCTATTACATCATTACAAACACTTGAAACAACATTTCCATTTCTTAATAAAGAAATAGATTCTTTTGCACCAGGTATTTTTTTGGCAGACATGGCATGAAATGTCGCTTCTTTACTTGTTAGTGCTGCAACTCCTATCATATCGAATAGAATTCCTATTAAAATAACTATAATCATAATCATTAATAGTATAAAAACATTCATATCACTACAAAAGCTAGTTAAAGCACTAAAAATTGCTGCTAAGAAAAAAGATAAGAAAAAAACCTTTAATGGCCAAAATTTCATAATACACTCCTTTTAACATTTTACCATGAAAAAAGATTCTTTTTAAGAACCTTTTTAAGCTACAATGGTTTTTGTTGTGGTAAATTATAAATTAATTTTACGGCTTAGGTCGAGTTGAATTTCTCTACTTTCTACCTTTGGTTACCCGAGGGCGATTTCTCTTTCAAGAAAGCAACTAAGTGTTACCATCTTAATTACTCGATTACCACTGAGTCCGCACTTTAATCCTTATAATTATAACATTCTAGAGGTTTTCCCTGACACTCACTATCCAATAATTATTCGCTTTTGCAAATACGATTTTGATAACCATCTAATTTTAGATTCATTCGTTATCTCCCACGCATTCACTCACGACATGCACTTTTTTTATTTCTTGCGGGATTTCAGGAGGTTCATTATATGCCATTATAACTTTCCTAAAATCTTAAATTATATAACCGCCCCAACTTGGGCAGAAGAAGCGAATTATATAAAGTGCTTTCATGCAATTAGTAGATTTTTAGCCCTACCTTCATATTGTGTGTGTGACTAGAATAATGCACCACATGGTTAAGGATTATACACTATTTTTGCGTATTTGTCAAATTTGCCAGTTTTTTTCTAGTTATTAATTGTTGCTAGAATTCTATTTGATATTTCTTTATGACCTTTGTAATTTAAATAATAACTGTTGTTTAAAAGAAAAAATTGTGGATTTTCTATCAAGTTTTCTGTATCAATATAAATTATATGATATTTTGTAGCTATACTTTTTAAATGAGAATTAATACTATTTAATTCTTCATCTGTAATATTATATGCTTTGTAAAGTCCTAATAAATATATTTTTTTATCATTAAAATTGCGAATTAGTTTTAGCATATGTTCTATATCTTTTTTATAATCTTCAATTTCTTTTGTCGGAATATTGGCTTTTAGAGACATATTGGCTAATTCATCTAATCCAATCCCAATTGTAATAATAGAAGATTTAGATAACGCTTGTTGTATTGTAAGGTTTGCTTCTTCTAATAAATAATTATTTTCTATGGTTGTAATTAAGTTTTCAATAGTTTGATCCGTTTTAGAAAAACCAGAAATATATTTTTCTAATTTATGTTCTGATTCTAAATAGTCTCTTATGTAATCGTTATAGCTATATCCTTCTACATTATAAGCTGTCATACCTGTTGCAATTCCATCACCAAGTGATAAAAAGTAAATGTTTTTATTTTCATTTTGTTGATAAATATAGAATGTTATTAAAATTCCAACTAATATAATTAGAAATATCTTTTTTTTCATATTTCCCCCAAAAGAAAAGTAGAGACTCTTCTCTACTAATTTATGTCATGTAATTCGATTTTAGCACCCACATTTGTTAACTTTTCTACTATTTTCTCGTATCCCCTTAAGATATGATCAGCGTCATTTATAATTGTATTACCTTCTGCAATTAATCCTGCAATTACTAAAGATGCACCAGCTCTAAGATCAGATGCTACTACTGTTTGCCCATGTAAATTTGTTGGGCCATTTATGTATATAGTTTGTTCTTTAACTGTCATATCTGCTCCCATTTTATTTAAATATGGAACATGTCCCATACGATTTTCATATATTGTTTCTTCAAAAATAGAAGTACCATTACATTGTGATAATAATACACTCATAGGTTGACCCCAGTCCGTTACAAAACCAGGAAACACTAATGTTTTTACATTAATTGCTTTTAAAGATTCATGACCATGGATTGTAATTTCATTATCTTTTATATCCATTTGTACTCCAGAAGCTATTAATTTTGATAATAAAGCATCTAAATGTTCTTTTACAATATTAGTGATTTTAAGTTCTTTTCCAATTAGAGATCCTAATATTAAATAAGTTCCTGCTTCAATACGATCAGGTAAAACTTCAATTTCTGCTTTGTGTAAATAATCTACACCATCAATTATAATTTTATCTGTTCCAGCTCCAGTAATTTTGGCTCCCATATTATTTAAAAAATTAGCAACGTTTATAATATCTGGCTCTTTAGCTGCATTTTCAATAATAGTTCTTCCTTTTGCTTTAGTTGCGGCAAGCATTATATTAATTGTTGCTCCAACACTTGCAAAATCAAGAGGAATTGTTGCACCTTTTAATTCTTCGGCATGTAATACGTATTTATCATCTACTTCTTCAATTGTTGCACCTAATAATTGAAATCCTTTTAGGTGAAAATCGATTTTTCTATTCCCAATATTACACCCACCAGGAAAATAAATTTCAACATGTTTTTTTCTTCCTAAAAGGGCTCCCATAAAATAATAACTTGCACGTAATTTACTAGATAGTGATTCAGGTATTGTTGCATTTTCAATTTGAGAAGTATCAATTTCTAAAGTCGATCCATTTTCTGAAACTTTTCCATTTAATAGTTTTATTATCTCTACTAAAGCAGATTTGTCTGATATATTTGGGACATTTGTAATAGTTAGTTGTTCATCACATAAAATACTTGCGGGTATTAAGGCAACTGCAGCATTTTTCATTCCAGAAATAGCAATAGTACCAGAAAGAGTGTTTCCCCCTTCAATTTTAATTTGTTTCATTTAAACTCACCTCGTTTATTCCTTTTTAATATATAAAAATAGATTCATTTTGTAAAGCTTTTTCCCTTTATTTCAATAAATGAGAAATTCCAATCACTATTAAAAGTAATGCTCCAAAAAAACTAGCATATACTCCTAGTATTTTATTAGCGTATTTTCCAATTAATAATCCTAGTAATGTAAAGAAAAAACTTGTTATAGAAAATGTAAGCATTGCTAAAATGATGTTATTTGTTATAGCTGTTAATCCAAGTCCAGTAGAAAAAGCATCAATGGAAACACCAATAGCAAAGAAAAGCATTCCAAAAATACTAAAATCAATCGTAGTTTCTTCTTTTACAAATATTTCATATAGCATTTGACCTGCTATAAATATTAAAATAATTCCTAGTAATAAATTACTGTTAATTTGAAAGAAGTTTCTTAAATTTTTGCCAATTATAATTCCCAAACAAGGCATGATAAAGTGCATAATTCCTACTATACCTGATAAGGCTAGACTTTTTTTCTTTGAAAGACTACATGTACCTAAACCTAGAGATAGTGAAAATGTGTCCATACTTAAAGCAACTGCAATTGTTAAAATTGTAATAATTTCAATCATAAAAAAAGTCACCCTACCAAATTATATGGTAAGAAGACTATTTCATGATAAATATTTATCTAAAACGTTCTTTACAAAAAACTGGTATTCTACATTATCTAAATCTGTTTCTTCTGCTTCTAAAAGACATAGAGGCGGAAACATTACACACCACCAATTTTCTCCTAATCCACTTCCTAAAGTAATAACTAATGATTCATATTTTCCTGCATCATATGTAATTCCTTTATATTCTTTTTCAGGAAATTCATTCATTCCATAATTCATTTCAAAATCTACATGATAATTATTTACGACATTTTGAATTAACGGAAGAGAATCTTGAATTAATTTTTCTGCTTCTTCTTTTGAATTTGCGGTAGCCATTAAACGATTTAATTCTTTTTCTACTTCTTTTTTTATTTCCATTTTTAAAGATTGATCTTCTATTGAATTACTATTTGCAATCACCCGAAATCTAATAGAGTCATCTGGAATTAAAATTTGGCTTTGTTTATTTGTTACACAAATAACTACTGTTATAAAAAATAATATTAATATAATCTTTTTCATGATTTCACCTAAATTAATCATGAATAGTCTTTTTACTTTTTATTCAATTTATTAGTATTTTCATAAAATTCTACAATTTTTTTATCATAATACATAACTTCTCCACTTGGTAAAAGTAAAATTCTTTCTATTCCCAAATTATCTACGAAAGCTGGATTATGACTAACTAATAACATGGATCCTTGATAATTTTTTAAAAATTCTGCAATAATAACTTGTGTTTCAGGATCTAAATGGTTTGTTGGCTCATCTAATAATAATAAATTGGCACCTGAAAGAGTTAATTTCGCAAGAGCTAATCTACTCCTTTCACCAGGAGATAACACAGAAACTTTTTTATAGACATCATTATTTGAAAATAAGAAAGATCCCAAATGAGCTCTTAAAGCTCCTTCACTTAATCCATATTCTTTTAAATTTTCTAGTAAATTTTTATTTTGATCTAATGTCTCATGTTCTTGAGCATAATAACCGATTTTTGTTTTATCTGATAGTTTTATATTTCCTTGAAAATTTTCTAGTTGTTTTGAAATTAGTTTTAAAAGGGTCGTTTTCCCTGCACCGTTTTCTCCAACAATTAAAAATTTTTCTCCACGATAAATTTCAAAATTTATATTATCGTATAATAAATTATTAGTGTATCCAAAAGACAAGTCTTCAATTTTTAATGGTATAGTACTACCAATATTATCTAATTTCATTTTAACTTTAACTAATTTATCTGCTGGTCGTAACTCAATTTTCTTTTCTAATAGTTTATTTAATGTTTTTTCACGAGATTCAGCCATTCTTTTTCTTTTACCAGATGAGTTACTATATAAGTTAACAATACTTTTTAATTTAGCAATCTCTTTTTGTTCTTTTTGATATTGCCCTTCTAATTGCTTTTCTTTTTCTTCTTTTTTTCTTTTATAATCATCATAATTTCCAGAAATTAATTCCATTTTTTTTGATTTTTTATCAATCCATATAGTTTTATTTGTTACTTCATTTAAGAAAGATTGGTCATGAGAAATCACTAATACCATTCCAGGATAATTTTTTAAATAATTAACAATTTGTTCTTTTGTTTCTAAATCTAAATGATTGGTTGGTTCATCTAAAAGGAGAATTTCAGGCTTACTATATAGTAATTTAGCAAAAGCAATTTTAGATTTTTGTCCCCCTGAACATTCTTTTAGCTTTTGATTCAAAAGATTATCTGGTATTTTTAACATTTCTATTAATCTTATTAAAATACTATCTGCTTCATAATAATCCCAATAATCTAATTCAGATTGCAAATATGAAATTCGTTTATTTATTTGCATATTATTTGGATCTTCTGCCATTTTTAAATATAATTCATTAATTTCTTTTTCTATTTTTAGGATTGGTCGACCACTTAATAAATAATCAAATACAGTGATATCTAAATTTGGAATTTCATCTGTTATTACTTGTGGTAAATATGAGATTCGGTAATTTGGTTTTATTTTTATTTTTCCGTAATCTGGGGTTAATTCTTTTAATATTAATTTAAAAAAGGTACTTTTTCCAGCACCATTTACTCCTATTATCCCAATATGATCTTTATCATTTAATTCAATGGATACATCATCATAAATAAGTTCATCATTGTATGAAAATGTTAAATTAGTTATGTTCATCTTGGTTCCTTTCTAAGAATACAAATCGATCTCTATTTTGATAATCTTTTTCTAACGAGAACTGATATTCTGGTAATAATCTTTTATGTAAATCTTCTAAATCTTTTCCTTGCAAGCATCCTATTTCAAAAGCAATTAAATGTGGTTTTTTCTTTAATTTACTAATATTATTCATTATAATCTCATAAAAATATAGACCATTTCTGTCTGCAAAAAGAGCATTTTGTGGCTCATATTTAGTTTCAATTCCAACAAATTCATCTTTTCTTACATATGGTGGATTGCTTATTATAATATCATATTCTTCTAAATTAAAGTCCTCTATTTTAGAATTTATAAATGTAATCTCTGTATGATTTAATTTGGCATTTTCTTTTGCAACGTTTAAAGCTCTCTTGCTTATATCAATTGCTGTCATATTTATATTTAGATTCTTTTTTAAAGCAATTGCAATGCAGCCACTTCCTGTTCCTAAATCTAATGCTTTTTTAATTTTTTTATTTTGAAGTTTTTTTATTAATTTATCTACTAATAACTCTGTTTCAAAACGAGGAATTAAAACGTTCTCGTTTACTTGTATAATGCAATCATAAAAATCAACGTTTCCTATTAAATACTGAACTGGATAATTTTTTTTTATTTTATTTACAACTTTTTCTAATTGATTTGGATATTTTTCTTTCAATAATTTCCAATCTATGTCACTTATATTTTCTGGTTTCATATTAACCTTCAATTTTTGATTTTATATCTTTTATAATACTCTTATATATATCATCCCTATCCAAGGCAGTATTATAAATTGAATATTTTTCTTTCATTTTTATCTCTCTTTTCTCTTGTATTATAAAGAAAAAAGAAAGTTAAGGCAATCTATTTCTCACCAGCTAACTTTCTTTTTAAGTCTTCTGTTATCAACGCTTCAATAATTGGTTCTACTTCTCCATCCATTACACGATCTAAGCTCATTACCGAAAAATTAATCCGATGATCTGTAACTCTATTTTGTGGATAGTTGTAAGTTCTAATTTTTTCAGAACGATCTCCTGTACCAATTTTACTTTTTCTTTCACTTCCTAATGATGCTTCTTTTTCTTGATTTAAATTATCAAATAATTTAATTTTTAATAGTTTCATTGCTTTATCTTTATTTTTTAATTGGCTTCTTTCATTTTGACAAGTTACTACTGTATTAGTTGGTAAGTGAGTAATTCGAACTGCCGAGTTAGATGTATTTACAGATTGTCCACCTGCTCCACTACTATGGTAAACATCAATTTTTAAATCACTTTCTTTAATCTCTATATCTACATCTTCTACTTCAGGCATTACTAAAACTGTAGCTGTTGAAGTATGGACTCTTCCTGCAGTTTCAGTTACTGGAACTCTTTGTACACGATGTGCTCCACTTTCATATTTTAATTTAGAATAAACATTTTCCCCTTTGATCATGCATTCTACATTTGAAAATCCTCCACTTGTTCCAGGAATTTCATGAATCATTTCTATTTTCCAACCATTTTTCTCAGCATAATAAGTATACATTCTTAGTAAATCTCCAGCGAAAATATTAGCTTCATCTCCACCAGCTGCACCACGAATTTCCATAATAACATTTTTACCATCATTCTCATCTTTAGGAATCAAAAGTAATTCTAATTCATGATTTAATTTTTCTAGTTTTTCTGTATTTTCTGATAATTCTATTTCAGCCATTTCTTTTAATTCCGGATCTTGTATTAAAGTTTTTGCTTCTTCAATGTGTTCTTTTGTTTTTTTATATTCTTCGTATTTTTCTACTGTTTCTTTTAAATCACTTTGTTCTTTTGATAACTTTTTTACTTTATTAAAATCAGACATAACATCTGGATCCATTAGTTCTTTGCTAATTAATTGGTATCTTTCTAAAATAGATTCTAATCTTGTTTCCATGTAGTCCATCCTTTCTTTTTAGGGCTGGTTATAGATTTTCTCCTTCTTCATCTTCATCGATTACGACAAGATCTTTTAAATCTTCATCAGAGTCATCATCTTCCTCTTCATCATAGAAATCATTATCTTCATTTTCTTCGTCTTCTTCATCTGCTTCTTCTACAAATACTTCATCATCATCTTCATCGATAACTACTTTTTCACTATGTTTTTCTTTTAAATCCCAGTATCCGTCTGTTAGCATTGTAAATCTTTTATCGGTTGTTAAAATTTCAAAGAAATCAGCGATACGATCTTCAAATTCGCGTTCACTTAAACCTAAGGTATCACAAACTTTTTTGAACAGATCATTAATTTTCATTTTCTTATTTGCATCTTGTAAAATCAAGTATGCTATATCATCATAACTCATTAACTCTAATTCTTCTTTAGAAATATCTTTTAGTTTCATTTTTTATTCCTCCTAAAATTAATCGTCTATAATAGGTTATAAAAACCGTTCAACATTATACGATATTTTTTTATTTTTATGATTTTTTTTATTTCAATAATCATTCTACGCCATTATATGCAATAATTGTTGTTCTGTCTATCCTTAATTGATAAAATTAATAATTATTTTACTCTTTTCATCTTCTGTTTCAATTACATAATGAATTTCTAGATTATTTTTTTCATAAATCCAATTTGAATCATCTACTATAATGTCAAAATTCCCTGGAATTTCTTTTAGTTTATAACTACATTTTTCATTTTCAACATCTAGTATGAAACAAAATTCATCCGACTCTCTTTTAAATATTTTTTTTGTACAATCAATGTAGTGATCAAAATTTTCTAATTTAAAATGAATTATATTATCATTCTTTTCATAAGTAATATTATTTTCTTCCAACATGATTTGATCATTTTTTAAAAGCTTTATATTTAAGAACAATAATAGCCCTCCTTTTTTCTTTCCGAATTATAGCATAGTGAATCTAGATCTGCAATCTCTTTTTTTATAATATTTTTATTGCAATATTTTTAAAATTTTAGGGATAATTTAACGAAAAGAAATCATAATAATTTTAGGTGGGTCACATGAAAAGAAAATTGATATTTAGTGGACGTTTGACTCTATTTATTTTACTTGCAGGAATTGTAAGTCTTATTGGAATTTATACTTATGCATTTTTTAGCCCTAGGTTGGAACTAACTAACTTGGGAAAACTTTATTTATATGATAATAATGAACAATTAGTTTTTCAAGGTACAAAGGGGCAAGAATGGGTTTCTTTAGAAGATATGTCTGAGAATTTAATTCATGCAGTTATTAGTGTGGAGGATAAAAACTTTTATCATCATCATGGATTTGATTATTTTCGTATTGGAAAAGCTCTTTTAACTAATTTTGTTAAAAATACTAGACAAGGAGCTTCCACAATAAGCCAACAATATGTTAAAAATATGTTTCTAACTTTTGATCAGACATGGAAAAGAAAAATTGAAGAAGCTTTTTTAACGGTTGAGTTAGAAGTTCACTATTCAAAAGATGATATTTTAGAGGGATATATTAATACAATCAATTATGGTGAAGGAAATTATGGAATTGGTAGTGCGAGTCAATATTATTTTAATAAATCTGCTAAAGATTTAACACTTGAGGAAGCTTTAATGTTAGCAGGTATTCCAAAAAGTCCTAATCGTTTTAACCCTGTGGTTGATTATGATGCCTGTATTAGAAGAGCTAAAATAGTTGCTAGAGCAATGAAAGATAATAAATACATTAGTGATGAAGTTTATAACCATTTATTTGAAAATAAAATTGAAATTTATGGAAAAGATGAGCAAAATCATTCTCAAATGATTCAATATTACCAAGATGCGGTTTTAAATGAATTAAAAAGTATTAGTGGTATTCCAAGTAGTTTGATGGATGCTGGTGGATTAAAGATATATACTACACTTGATAGTTCTGCTCAAAAAAATATGGAAGAATCTATAAAATCAAATATAGGATCGGAAGATTTACAAATTGCAAGCGTTTTGATTCATCCAAATACTGGAGGTGTACTAGCACTTACTGGTGGATTTGATTATTCCAAAAGTCAATATAACCGTGCTACACAGTCAAAAAGACAAGTAGGAAGTACTATGAAACCATTTCTTTATTATGCAGCATTAGAAAACGGATTGACTTCATCTTCTACTTTTTATAGCAGTGAAACGACTTTTACGTTTTCAAACAATAAAACTTATAGTCCATCTAATTATAATCAAATTTATGCAAATAAAGATATTACTATGGCCGCTGCTTTAGCATATTCTGATAATATATACGCTGTAAAAACTCATTTATTTTTAGGAGAAGAGGCATTAGTAGATATTGCTAAAAAAGTAGGAATCGATGGATCTTTACAAGCAAATCCTTCTCTTGCTTTAGGAACTAGTGAACTTAATATGATGGACTTTGCTCATGGTTATTCTACTCTTGCGAGTGGTGGATTTAAGCGAGATTTGTATTTTATTGAAAAAATAGTAGATATGGAAGGAAATTTAATATATCAGCATAAACAAAAAAAAGAAATGGTACTTAATAGTAATTATGTATATATATTAAATGAAATGCTAACTAATACTACTAATTCTGCTTTTAATTCCTATACAACTCCTACTGCTTTATCTTTGAGTGTTAAAATGTCTCGTAAATACGCTTTAAAAACAGGAACTACTAATACTGATTGCTGGAGTGTTGGATATACACCTGATGCTTTAAGCTTAGTTTGGGTTGGTAAAGATGATAGTTCAGAAGTTGGGAGTATTGCAAGTAGAATTTCTAAAAATGTATGGTTAGAAACAATGGAAGGATATTTAAAAGATAAAGACCCAATTTGGTATGAAACCCCTCGTAACGTTGTAGGACTTGTCAAAGATGCTATTACAGGACATGAAGTAATTGATAAAAAAAATTCTACTATTTTTTATTATGAAAAGGGAACTGAATTAAATAGTATTACTGTAAATCAAACAGAATAAAATTTATATGTTTTTCTGTTTTTTTTACTAAAAAAACACATACGTTGATGTGCTTATTTTTTTATTTTAATATTCATTTGATAATTATCACTTAAATCTAGTTCTTCTATCTCAACTACAAAACCTTGATCATTCATTTGATTTATTAAATTTCTTACAGTGTTAATTGCAGTTTTTAAATCAAGTCCTTTTTCTTCCTCTAATTTTTGTTCATATGAGGGATCTAGTTTCATAATAGAAGAAACAGGGTCAATAATCATTTCCTCTTCTAATGGTTCTTTTATTTCTTCAATTGTATTTGTTTTATCATTTATATTATTATTTCCAAAGAAAAATGGTGTTTCTTCTGTTTTGTCTTCTTTTAAAGATGATTCTTCTAATCCATCATCCAAAACTTCCATATCATCACTCAAAGGATTTGTATTTTCTAATTTTGAAGATGAAAATAAACCATCCATCATATTCATATTAGCTGCTTCATCTTCTAAAAAGTTAAAAAATTTATTTGGAACAGCAGTTGGTTGTTCTTCTATTGTATTTGTTTTTGATTCTTCCATAGGTTTTAACATACTTTCTACATCATGTAATTCACGAACTGGATTGATATCAGTTGCATTATTTACAATTGATTCTAAGTTTGGAGTTAAATTTACAAGTGGAATATCTTCTCCAGCAGTTTCTTCTTTTAATTTTTTTAATTCCATATCCAATTGACGTACGGTCATTCTTTTTTCAATTATTTTTTTCAACCATTTTTTTTGTTCATCTTTGGATAAAGTTAATAAAGCTCTTGCATGTCTTTCTGAAATCTTTTCATTTAATAGAGCATTTTGGACATCTTCATCAAGATTTAAAAGTCTTAATTTATTTGCTACTGTTGATTGTGAAACGCCCATTTTCTCTGCTAATTGTTCTTGCGTTAGATATCCTCTATCTAATAAGCTTTTATAAGATTTTGCTTCTTCTATTGCAGTTAGATTTCTTCTTTGAATATTTTCTACTAATGCTACTTCTGCGCTTTTATTATCATCTATATTTGAGATGATAGCTGGAACTTTTTGTAATCCTGCCATTGTTGCGGCTTTATATCGTCTTTCTCCTGCTATGATTTCAAATTTATCTCCCAAACGTCTTAAAACTAAAGGCTGTATAATTCCATGTTGCTTAATTGATTCTGATAATTCTGTTAATCCGCCCTCATCAAATGCTAATCTTGGTTGAAATCGATTTGGAATAATATCCTCAATCGGAATTAGCTGAATATCCTTCTCCATATTCACATTAATCAGCCCCTTATGCTATAATTTATTTTAACCTAGAATTATGCTTTTTTCAATGGTTTTTTCAAAATAGTCGCATATGCTCTTGGATAGTTTTTTGGAGTACTTTGAAGTTTTTTTATTTTTATGATATTTCTTTCCCCAGCATTTAATGGTAAAGAGAAATTTTCTATCTTCTCTATCACTCCATTTATTTGAATTAAAATACCTTCTGAAGATTTTATTTCTTCTTCTATACTAGATTTCATAGCGATTAATGATCCGTTAATTTTTAATAATGGAAAGGAAGTTTCTATTAAGATACGTAATGGAGCTACTGCTCTTGATGTAATAAAATCATATTCTTCTTTTTTTATATTAGCTAAATTTTCTGTACGATCATGAATGGTCTTAACATTTTTTATATTAATTTTAGCTATCATTTCATTTAGAAATTTGATTTTTTTATTATTAGAATCCAGTAAATGGACTTCGATTTCTTTAAAGCAAATTGCTAACACTAATCCTGGAAACCCAGCACCAGTACCAATATCTAATATTTTTAAAGGTTTATTTAAGTCTAGTACTTTAACTATCGTTAATGAATCATAAAAATGTTTTAAATAGACTTCTTCTTTCGTTTTAATTGCAGTTAAATTTGTGTGAGTATTGTATTTTAATAAAAAGTTACAGTACTCTTTTAATTGATCTTGTATTTCATTTGATAATTCTATTTCTAAGTCTTCTTTAATTTTATTTAAAAACATTTCTTCAGTCATTTTTACTATACTCCTTTTTTAAATATACTGCTAAAATTGAGATATCAGATGGATTTACACCACTTATTCTAGCAGCTTGTCCAATGGAAAGAGGTCGAACTTTTTTTAGTTTTTGACGAGCTTCTGAAGCAATATTTTTGATATTATCATAATTAATATCTGTAGGAATTAATTTTTCTTCTAATTTTAACATTCTTTCTATGTCACGTTCTGTTTTATTTATGTATCCTTCATATTTAATTGCAATCTCTACTTGTTCTTTAATTAAATTTTCATAAGGAATTTCTAAAAATTCTTCTGTTATTTTCAAGTTAAAATCAGGACGTTTTAATAATTCATAAAAACTTTTTGAAGCTGATAAATCAATATTCAATTGTTTCAATTTATTTTTATTTTCTTCGTTTAGTTTTATTTTTTCATTTTTTAGAAGTGTTATTAAAGATGAAATTTCTTCTTTTTTCTTTTTTGTTTTTTCGTATTGCTCTTTGGTAATACTTCCTATTTTCCAAGCAAGATCTCTCAAACGTAAATCAGCATTATCATGACGAAGAATTAAACGATATTCTGCTCTTGATGTTAACATACGGTATGGTTCATTTGTTCCTTTTGTTACTAAATCATCAATTAATACTCCTATATAAGCTTCATTTCTTTTTAAAATAAGAGGTTCTTTTTCTTTCAATTTTAAAACAGCATTGATTCCTGCAATTAATCCTTGTCCAGCTGCTTCTTCATAACCACTAGTTCCATTAATTTGACCAGCCGTAAAAATACCATCAATTACTTTGGATTCAAGAGATGGTTTTATTTGTAGAGGGTTAATTGCATCATATTCTATTGCATAAGCATATTTGGTAATTTCAGCATTTTCGAGTCCCTGTAAACTATGAACCATTTTTTCTTGAATATCTCTTGGCATGCTAGTAGAAAATCCTTGTAAATACCATTCATCATAGTAAAGGCTTTCTGGCTCTAAAAATAGTTGGTGGCGCTCTTTATCTTTAAAACGAACTAATTTATCTTCAATGGAAGGACAATATCTTGGCCCAATTCCAGTTACATATCCTCCATACATTGCAGATTTTTCTAAATTATCTAATATTACTTTGTGAGTATTTTCATTAGTGTACAATAAATAACACTTTTGTTGATCATTTATTTTGTAAGTAGGTTCATTATCCCAACTAAATGTATAGTACTCTTGATCACCTATTTCTTCTTTTAACTGTGAAAAATTAATTGTAGAATGTTTGATTCGTTGAGGAGTTCCAGTTTTTAATCGTTGAATTTCAAAACCAAGTTTCTTTAAATTGTCACTTAAATAATTACTTCTAGGTTCTCCATGAGGTCCACCTTCCGTATTTTCATTTCCAATTAAAATATTACTTTTTAAATAGGTACCAGTTGTAAGTATTAATGTTTTGGTATTAATAATTTGACCTGATTTCAAGACCACAGCTTCTATTTGATTATCTTTTGTTACAATATTTTCTACTGTACCTTCCATTATTTCTAAATTTTGAGTCTTCTTTAATTCTTCTAACATATTTTTGGGATAAGTTATTTTATCTGCTTGAGCTCTTAAAGATCTAACTGCTGGACCCTTGGCACTGTTTAGCATTTTTATTTGAAAATGAGATTTATCTGCAATACGGCCCATTAAACCACCTAAAGCATCAATTTCTCTTACTATTATTCCTTTTGCAGTACCACCAATTGAAGGATTACATGGCATATCAGCTATATTGTTGATATTCATGGTAATTAATAATGTTTTAATACCCATAAAAGCAGCAATATGAGCTGCTTCACATCCAGCATGCCCTCCTCCTACTACAATACAATCAAAATTCATTTTTATCACTTCCCTAAACAAAATTTTTGAAATAAGTTATCTATTAATTCGTCTTCGTATGTTTCACCTATAATAAGTCCTAAATTATTCCATGCTTCTTTTAACTCTATTTCTAATACATCTATTGGAATATTTTGTTCAATTTGTTTTTTAACATTTATTATATTTTGTAATGCCTTTTTTGCTAAAGTAATTTGACGAACATTAGATAAATAATTCATATCTTTACTTTCTATTTCATTTAAATGGAACATTTCGATTATTTTATTTTTTAATTCTGTTAATCCATCTGCATTAGTTGTATTTCCTGTGGTTATGTTCGAATATTCATATATTTTTGATTCTATATTTAATTCTAAATCATTTTTATTTAGGAAAATAATACTTTTTTTCTTTTCAATTTTAGAAAGTAATTCATAATCTTCTTTAGCTAATTTCTCATTAGAATTTAATACTAAAACTATTAAGTCTGCGGTATCAAATACTTTTTTACTTTTATCTACTCCTATTTTCTCTACGATATCTTCTGTTTCACGAATACCAGCTGTATCTATTAAATTTAAGACTATACCATTTAAAACAGTTGACCCTTCTACAATATCTCTTGTTGTACCACTTATATTGGTAACAATTGCTTTTTCCTCTTCTAAAAAGGCATTTAATAAACTACTTTTTCCTACGTTTGGTCTTCCTATAAAAGCAACATTTATTCCACTTTTAATTAATTTTCCATTTTCAGATTCTTTAACTATTCTTTCTAATGCTTTAGAAATTTCTTTTAATTCTGGAAGAATATTTTCATGCGTTATTACTTTTTCATCTTCATATTCTGGATAATCAATATTTACTTCAATATTTGTAAGAAGAGTAACAATTTGCTCTCTTAAATCTTGAATAAGTTTGGTTAAAGATCCTGAAACACCTTTCATTGCAAGACTTCTTGCAGCTTCATTTTTTGCTTCTATCAAATCTTCTACTGCTTCTGCTTCTAATAAATTAATTCTACCATTTAAAAATGCTCTTTTTGTAAATTCACCAGGTTCTGCCAATTGTGCTCCATTAAGTATTAAAATTTCTAATATTTTATTTGTAGTAGATATACCACCATGACAATTTATCTCTACGATATCTTCTGTTGTATAAGTTTTTGGAGAAAGCATTTTCATAACTAAAACTTCATCTATTTTTTCTTCTTTATTTAAAATATATCCATAATGTATTGTATGAGAAGGAGCTGTTTTAAAATTTTTATTACTAAAGATTTTGCTTGTAATATTAATTGCTTCTGGCCCACTCATTCTCACGATTGATATTGCACCTTCATTTCCAGAAGGCGTTGAAATTGCACAAATTGTTGTTTCCATAAATCACCACTCGCCGGTATTATATCACGTTTTTAGTATTTTTTTTCTTCAAATGAAAAAAGCAGTTTACTCTGCTTTAATTATAATATGGCGATTAGGTTCTTCACCTTCACTAGTAGTTTTAATTCCTTTGAATGTAGATAATTTATTATGAATAATTCTTCTTTCATAGGAATTCATATTCTCAAGAGTAACATCTACTGATGTATCTCGAACTTCCTTTGCTAACCTTATTGCTAATTTTTCTAAGTATTCTATTCTTTTTTCTTTGTAATTTTCTACATCTAAATTTATTTTTAAGAAATTATTCCAATCATTAAAATATTTTTGTTTCATTAATGTTTCTAAAGATTTTAATGTTTGTCCATTTTTTCCAATTAAAATTTGATTGTTATCAGAATACATATTTATTTCAAAAGTATCTTCATGAATGCGACTTTCCATTTCAACCTTTATTCCCAAACCCTCTACTAAAGTTTTTAAATATGTTTTCATATCTTCTAGTAAATCTCTTTTTGTTATAGCTGTAACTGTAATTGTCGCAGATTTAAATAATTTACCTGTTTGTTCTTCATATTTATAAATTACTTCGCTTTTATTTGCATTTAATGAAATTAAAACATTTTCTAAAGCTTCATTTAATGATTTGGCTTGACTGGCTACTACATTCATGATTATTTTCCTTCTTTCTTATTCACTTTCTTTATTTTAGCATTTGGAATTTTTTCTTTTTTGACAGATTCAACTTTAGGTTCATCTTTTGCTATTATTTTTTTCATTAAGAAATTTTGAATTACGATAAATCCATTTGTAACAATCCAGTAAAATGCTAAAGCGGTTGGTAAGCTAAATGATGCAACAGATATCATTATGATCATAAATTTAAACATAAAGTCCATTTGTTTCATCACTTCATTATTACCCATTCCATTATTTTGATTCATAGAATGTTTGAAAGAAAAATAGGTTGTTAAAATTATTAATAATATTAAAATAATATAAATGTATTGTCCATTTGCGATTCCTTTTCCTGGAGTCATTCCAAGATTCATTCCAAATAATTCTCCCTCAAAAATTGCTGGGACACGATTAATCGCTTGTAAAAAAGCAAAGAATAATGGAATTTGTAAAAAAGAAACAAGACATCCACTTACTGGGTTAATTTTATATTTTTGATAAATTAGCATTGTTTCTTGACTTTTCATCATCATACTTTCACTATCAGTACGATTTGCATATTTTTTTTCAATTTTTTGAATTTCAGGATTTGCCTTTTTCATATTTTCTGTTTGACGCATTGTCTTAATTGATAAAGGAAATAAAATAAAACGAATTAACAATCCTACTAGCATTACCGCAAGTCCAAAATTCTTTAAAAAATATCCTGCCTTTAAAATAATCCATGCTAAAGGTTTTACAAAAATAGATTCCCATAAACTATGATAAGCTATTTTATTTGGAGTAAAATCTTCACATGATGGTAATGTTTCTAATTTAACTCTTAATTGATCATTGTATTGTTCATAAATTTTATATAACCCTTCTTCTGTTGGTTTACATAATATGTCTTTTTGAACACTTTGACCTGTTTCTTCATTAATTACAACCTTATTGTCTTGATCTTTAATATAATTACTATTACCACAACCACTTGTACTAAAAACTAAACTAGCCAACAACACACTCATTACGATTTTTTTATATTTCATATTTTCTCCTTATGACAAAAGATCTAAAAGCATTTGTTCTAATTCTTCTAATTTTGCTTCTTTGGTCTTTTCTTTCATTATTATAATATAATCTAAGCCGTTTTGAAACTGTTTCTTTTGATTTGTCAAGATAACTCTCATACGACGTTTTAGTTTATTACGAAAAACAGCATTGCCTAATTTTTTTCCAACTGCTATTCCAAATCTAGAAATATGTAAATTGTTTTTCCTTATATATATATTATAGTATTTATTTTTTAGACATTTACCTTGTTCAATAACACTTCTAAATTCTTCATGGGTTTTTACTATTTCATATTTTTTCATATGATCAATTCCTTTTATAAAAAAAGCCACATATCGTGGTTTATTTACATAATTGTTTGCGTCCTTTTCTTCTTCTTCTTTTTAAAATATTTGTTTCTTTACGTGCGAAGAAGCCATGTTTTTTCGCTTTTTTGCGATTATTTGGTTGATAAGTTCTTTTCATATTTGTACCTCCTTTTTCCTTAAAGCTCCCTTATTATAAACTTACCACTATTAAAAAGTCAAGAAATAACGGGTTATACACAAATTCACATTGATGTTTATAAGATTACACATTATCAACGTTGATAATTATTCTATGTTGATAATTTCTAAAATCAAAGTTGTGGATAATGTTGATAACTATATTTTTATCTGTTAGAATATGAAACCAAGACTGTTTATAAATTGTTAATTATGTGTGAATTGTTCTTTCGTACTTGTTTTTAAAATCACAACTGAGTTAAAATGAAGTTGATAAAACGTGAGGGATTGTGGGGTGAAGTGGTTGAAAACAGAAACCGAAACATTATGGCAAAATTTCTTAGATCTTATTTATAAAGAAATCAACGCAGCTTCATTCCATGCGTGGTTTCACGATTTACTTTTACTTAGTATAGATCGTTATCAACATAGTATTAAAATTCAGGTACCAATGGAAATTCATCGTAGAATTCTTGGTGAAAACTACTATTCACTCATTGAAGAAACTTTTTTAAAACTAACTGGTATTACTTTTGATATTGAATTTTTATTAGAAGAAGAAAAAGAAACAATTGTGGATAACTTTCAAAAAGAAATTATTTCTGATGAAAATATTCCTAATGTTATTGCAAAAGATTGGGAATCTAACTTAATTCCAGAACTTAATTTTGATAATTATGTAGTTGGAGATTCTAATCGACTCGCTAAAGTTGCTGGTATGGCTGTTGCTGAAGCACCTGGCAAAATACATAATCCTTTGTTTATTTACGGAAAAAGTGGACTTGGTAAAACTCATTTAATGCATGCTATTGGTAATTATATTGTTGAGCATTCTAATAAAAAAGTATTGTATACAACTAGTGATATGTTTATGAATGATTATACTGGAATTGCGAACTTAGAAAATAAAAATAATACCGTTGAATACGCGAATAATTTTAAAAATAAATATCGTAATGTTGATGTTTTAATTATTGATGATATTCAATATTTAGTTGGGGCAGAGAAAACACAACAAGAATTCTTTCATACATTTAATGCCTTACAACAAGCAAATAAACAGATTATTATAAGTTCTGACCGATCGCCAGATGATTTAAAATTATTAGAAGAACGTCTTCGAAGCAGGTTTATGTGGGGATTGCCTGTGGATATCTATCCTCCAGATTTTGAACTTCGTTGTAAAATTATAAAGCAAAAAGTCAAAAATACCAGTATTGCTAATAAACTTGATGAAACTGTTGTTGAATTTATCGCAAATAGTTGCCAAAATGATGTAAGGTTTTTGGAAGGAACTATAAATCGTTTAATGGCTTATACTGCTATGGTCGTTCCTGATCATATTGATCTAGAATTTGCTAATGAAGCTTTAAAGGACTTTATTAATAAAAATATTTATTCAGAAAATAGTATTGAGGGGATTCAGAATGCAGTAGCAGAGTATTATAATATTACGATTGCTGATCTTAAAGGAAAGAAAAAGAGTGCTAATATTGCTTATCCAAGGCAAATAGGAATGTATCTTTGTAGAATGCTAACTGATGAAACTTTTCCTAGAATTGGCTTAGAATTTGGTGGAAGAGACCATTCTACTGTAATTCATGCTTGTGATAAAATTGAAAAGGATTTAAAAACGAATCCGACACTATCAAATACATTAAAAGAAATTAAAAATAAAATATGATTGTGGATAAATATTTAAAAACTGGATAGGAATTCACATCAGAATTTTAAAATCTGCTTAGGAAATATCAATGATTTGAAACCTATGCACATTATAAACTGTATTATTATAATTAATATTAAATTAATAAAAAGAAAGAAGGAAACAAAATGAAATTTTCAATTGATAAAAATATAATATTAGAAAACTTAAGTAATGTAATAAAAGGGGTATCTACAAAAAATGTGATTCCAGTATTAAATGGAATTAAATTTGAATTACGTAGTGAAGGTTTGTATTTAACTGCAAGTGATTCTGAATTAGTCATTCAATCTTTTATTGAACGGAAATTAATTAAAAATGTAGAAACTGAAGGAGTTATTATAATTGGTAGTAAATATATTTTAGAAATTTTACGAAAGATGCCAAGTGATGTTATTAACTTTGAAGTTATCGACAGTTTAAAAATAAAAATTTATTCTGATTTTAATCAATATAATTTAAATTGTTTAGATCCTAGTGAATATCCTAATTTAAGATTAGAAGAACACAAAGATCCAATTGTATTACAAGGAGATTTATTTAAAACAATTATTAATCAAACAAGTTTTGCTATTTCAACACAAGAACTTCGTCCGCTTTTAACAGGTGTTAATATTAAAATAACTGGGGATCTTTTAGAATGTATCGCAACAGATTCTTATCGACTTGCAAAGAAGAACATTAAACTTGATACGCCAGTCTTAACAGATATTAACATTGTAATTCCAGGAAAAAATATTATAGAATTAGAGAAAATTATTGTTGATAACGAAAACATAGAAATGCATATCTTTAATAATAAAGTTTTATTTAAATATAAAAATATTATATTTCAAACTAATTTATTATCAGGAACTTATCCGAATACTTCTAATTTAATTCCTACTGAATTTGAAATTATCGTTCAAACTAAAAAAGAAGAATTTGCATCTGCCGTTGATCGTGCTGCTTTGTTAACACAAGGGAAAGATAAAAATATCATAAAAATGCGCATTGAGAATAAAGAGATGGTTATTAATTCTTATGCATCTGAAATAGGTAAGACAGAGGAACGTTTGATTGTTGAAACAAGTGAAAATTCAAATATTGATATTTCTTTTAGTGCAAAATACATGTTAGAAGCTTTAAAAACTTTAAAAGATGAGGATATTTTAATTTTACTTAACAATGATGTTAAGCCAATAGTTATGAAATCATTGAAAGATGAGTCATTAATTCAGTTAATTTTACCAATTAAAACATATTAAGACATGAAAATGTCTTTTTTTTGACATTTTTTTCATAAGTTCTGTATTAATATAAGGCCAATTTTCCAAGTCAGGGGGTGAATTAATGGAAAATTATGAGATTAATACAGAAACACTTGCTTTAATTTCTTTAAAAAATAAAACAGAGGTATTTGAAGAAAATGATCATTTTTTTATTGATAAAGTAGCAAATGAAATTATGGAATCAAGTTGTGAGTATTTTGGAAGTTCATTATCAGGAAGACAGAAGGGAACTGAGCGGTTAATTGGGGTAAGTTATAAAGCTCCAGTTATAGTGGAAGAGACAGAAGAAATGATTTTTTTTCCGACTGAATCTCCTAGAAATGACAGTTGTTCTTGGATTTCACTTCAAAAGATTAATAAATATTTTCGATGTGGAGAAAAGATGGTTATTGAATTTAAGAATGGAAGTAAAGTAGTTTTAGATTTATCATATGGAAAGCTAGATAATCAAGTTTTACGTGCAACTCGATTGGAGTCTGTTTTAAGAGGGCGAAAAAGCAATAAAAATAGTTTTAAATAAGCTATTCGTGTGATATAATGTTGATAGGTATAGAGGTACATATATACCTATTATTTTTGTATATGGCTTAAAAAGAGGCAAAATTATGTGGTTAGAGTATTTGAAGTTGCTAAATTTTAGAAATTATGAAAAATTAGAATTAAAATTTCATCCATCGCTTAATGTAGTTTATGGGAAAAATGGAGTAGGAAAGACTAATTTAGTAGAATCTATTTATGTATTAGGTCTTACACGTAGTTTTCGTCTAGTAAATGATCGAACTTTGATTCATCAGGACTTTGAGCAAGCAAAAGTAGAAGGTAATGTGCATAACCGCTATGAAACTAATTATAAAATTATCCTTAGTAAGGATGGAAAAAAAGTACAAATTAACAATAATAAAGTATTAAAACTTAGCGATTATGTTTCAAAAATTAATATTATTTTATTTCATCCAAATGATTTAAAAATAATTAAAGATACACCATCTATCCGAAGAAAAAATTTAAATATTGACATTTCTCAGTTGCATTTGGATTATTTAAAAAATTTAAATTCTTATAATAAAATATTAAAACAACGAAATGCTTATTTAAAACAATTATTATTAAATGGAAATAATAGTAGTTCATATTTAGATATTTTGACTCAAAAGTTGGTAGAATATGGTTTATATATCCACAAAGAGCGAAAAAAATTTATTGATTTTTTGAATTCAACAATTTCTAAAATTTATTTTGATATTGCTGGAAGTGGCCAACTTACTATAGAGTATGTATCTGATTATAATGATTTAAATTTAGAAGATTTAATGACAATGTATGAAAAGTCTTTAAAAAAAGATTTGACTTTTGGTAAAACTAATTTAGGAATTCATACAGATGACATGATTTTTTTGTTAAACGGAAAAGATTTAAAGGATTATGGATCAGAAGGGCAACAAAAAAATGCAATTATTTCTATGAAATTTGCGGAAATGGAATTATTTAAGAAGCAAAAAGGTTATTATCCCATTTTAATATTAGATGATTTGTTTAGTGAATTAGATGACGAAAAAATTCAAAATATTTTAGATTTTGTTAAAAAAGATATTCAAGTGTTTATAACTACCACGAATGTAAATCATTTGGGGTGTGTTGATGATAAATGTTATAGAAGTTTTCATATTGAAAATGGACAGATTATGGAGGTAGTAGAACATGAATAATGAAAATGGACATTATAATGATAATGATATTCAAGTTTTAGAAGGCTTAGAAGCTGTTAGAAAACGTCCAGGAATGTATATTGGAACAACAAGTGAGGTAGGACTTCATCACTTAGTTTGGGAAATTGTTGATAATTCTGTGGATGAAGCATTAGCTGGATATTGTGATGATATTGAGGTCATTATTGGAAAAGGAAATACAATTACCGTAAAAGATGATGGGCGTGGAATGCCAACAGGAATTAATGCAAAAACTGGGTTATCTACTGTAGAAACTATTTTTACAGTGCTACACGCAGGTGGAAAATTTGGTGGAGGAGGCTACAAGGTTAGTGGTGGACTTCATGGAGTTGGAGCAAGTGTAGTTAATGCTTTGTCTGATTGGTTAGAGGTTAGAGTTTATCGTGATGGAGAAGTTCATTATCAACGTTTTGAAAATGGCGGACATCCAGTTGAACCGTTGAAAGTAGTAGATAAATGTTCAGAAGATCGTACGGGTACAAGTGTAACATTTAAGCCTGATGCAAGTATTTTTCAAGAAACTACAATTTTTAATTACACTACTTTAGCAAATCGTTTGCAACAAATTGCCTTTTTAAATAAAGGCCTTCAGATTCGTTTGATTGATGAGCGAGAAGAAGAAAAAAGCTCTACTTTTTTATACAATGGTGGAATTATTGAATATGTTCAAATGTTAAATAAAAATAAAACGCCTATACATGATGATATTGTATATGTTGAAGGAAGAGAAAATGATATTATAGTTGAAGTAGCAATGCAATATAATGATTCATATAATTCTTCAATTTATTCGTTTGTTAATAACATTAATACAGGTGATGGTGGAACACATGAAGAAGGTGTTAAAAGAGCTTTAACACGTATTATTAATAGTTATGCTAAGTCTGCAAAAATTTTAAAGGAAAATGATGATTCATTAACTGGAGAAGATGTTCGTGAAGGTTTAACAATGATAGTAAGTTGTAAGCATCCAGATCCACAATTTGAAGGGCAAACAAAAGGAAAACTTGGAAGTGCAGAAGTTAAAAAAATTGCAGATGACGTATTTAGTACAGGTTTTGAAAGATTTTTAATGGAAAATCCAGAAGAGGCTCGTATTATTATTGATAAAGCAACAGTTGCTGCAAGAGCACGTATGGCTGCCAAAAAGGCTAGGGAATTAACTCGTCGAAAAACTGCTTTGGATACTTTTAATACAATTGGTAAATTAGCTGATTGTACTAGTAAAGACGCTTCTATATCAGAGATATTTTTAGTCGAAGGAGATAGTGCAGGAGGATCTGCAAAAGATGCAAGAATGCCTAAAACTCAAGCAATTTTACCACTTCGAGGAAAAATTTTAAATGTTGAAAAAGCTAGACTTGATCGTGCGTTAGGAAATGAAGAAATTCGTACTATTATTACTGCTTTTGGTACAGGAATTGGTGCAGATTTTGATTTAGAGAAATTACGTTATCATAAAATAATTATTATGACTGATGCCGATGTAGATGGAAGTCATATTCGTATTCTTCTTTTAACGTTATTTTACCGCTTTTTTAGACCAATTGTGGAAGGTGGGTATGTGTATGCTGCTCAGCCTCCTTTATATCGAATTACGTATGGTAAAAACATCAAATATGTACAATCTGATAAAGAGTTAGAGGAGTATCGTGCAACACTACCTCCTAATGCTAAACCAATTGTTCAACGTTTTAAAGGTTTAGGAGAGATGGACGCGAAAGATTTACGTGAAACAACAATGCATATTGAAAATCGAGTTTTAAAAAGGATTACTGTGGAAGATGCCATGGCAGCAGATCAGACATTTAGTGACTTAATGGGAGAGGATGTATTGCCTCGAAAAAGTTACATAGAAGAAAATGCTAAATTTGTTAAGAATTTGGATATTTAGGAGGTAGAGTATGGATAGAATAATTGAAAATAATATTGTTAATGAAGTAAAAGATTCTTTTTTAGATTATGCTATGAGTGTTATTACAGCTCGTGCTTTACCAGATTTGCGTGATGGATTAAAACCTGTTCATCGTCGTATTTTGTATTCGATGTATGAATCTAGTTATACTCCTGATAAACCTCATCGTAAAAGTGCAAGAATTGTTGGAGATGTAATGGGAAAATATCATCCTCATGGAGATTCTTCTATTTATGATGCAATGGTTCGTATGGCACAACCTTTTAGTTTCCGTCATATGCTTGTAGATGGACATGGTAATTTTGGTAATATGGATGGCGATGGTGCCGCTGCAATGCGTTATACAGAGGCAAGACTGTCAAAGTTATCTCTTGAGATGATAAGAGATATTAATAAAGAAACAGTAAATTTTAGTCCGAATTTTGATGAAACAGAGAAAGAACCTGAAATTTTGCCTAGTAGATTCCCTAATATTTTAGTAAATGGAACTATGGGAATTGCAGTTGGAATGGCTACTAATATACCTCCACACAACTTGGGTGAAGTAATTGATGGTTGTGTAGCTTATATTGATAATCATGAAATAACAACTGATGAATTAATGCAATTTATTAAAGGTCCAGATTTTCCGACTGGAGCGACTATTTTAGGTAATAGTGGTATTAAAAAAGCTTATGAAACAGGTCGTGGATCAATCACAATTCGTGGAAAAGTTGAAATTGAGGAAAATAATGGCAGATCTCGTATTATTGTTACAGAATTGCCATATCAAGTGAATAAAGCTGAATTTCAGTCACGTATTGGAGAACTTGTTAGAGATAAAATTATTGATGGTATTAGCGAATTACACGAGGAATCTAATCTAGAAAATCCAGTGCGAGTTGTTATTTATTTAAAAAGAGATGCAAATGCAAATGTTGTTTTGAATAATTTGTATAAGCATACACAGTTACAAACAACTTTTGGTATTAATTTCTTGATGTTAGATCAGCAATCTCCTAAAATTTTACCATTAAAAGATATTATTTCTAAATACATTGATTATCAAAAAGAGATAATTATTCGAAGAACACAATATGATTTGAGAAAAGCACAAGAACGTGTACACATTTTAGAAGGCTTAAAGATTGCTTTAGATCATTTAGATGAAGTAATTAAGATAATTAGAGAATCTAAAACAGATGTGATCGCAAAAGAACAATTAATGCAACGTTTTGGTTTAGATGATATTCAAGCTAATGCTATTCTTGAAATGAAATTGCGTCGTTTAACTGGATTAGAACGAGAAAAGATAGAAAATGAGCTATCGGAATTATTAAAGACTATAGAAGAATTACAAGCAATATTAGCAAGTGAAGAGAAAGTTTTAGCTATAATAAAAACTGAACTTTTAGAAATAAAAAATAAATATGCTGATGAGCGACGTACAAATATAGATATGACTGCAATTGAATATATTGAGGATGAATCTTTAATTCCAGTAGAAAATATAATGATTGCTTTGACAAATAAGGGTTATATTAAACGTACTACTGTAGACACCTTTAAATCTCAAAATAGAGGTGGAGTTGGTGTTAAAGGTATGGGTACAAACGAAGAAGATTTTGTAGATCATTTAATCAACTTATCCACACACGATTACGCTTTATTTTTTACAAATAAAGGTAAAGTATATAGATTAAAAGGATATGAGATTCCTGAATTTAACCGTCAATCAAAAGGATTACCAATTATTAATTTGTTACAAATTGAAAAAGATGAGATGATTAATAGCGTAATAAGTATTGGCAATGAACACGATTATAAATATTTATTATTTGTAACTAAAAATGGAATTGTTAAGAAGACTGCTATTAATGAGTTTGATAATATTCGAACATCTGGTAAAATATGCATTAATTTAAGAGATAATGATGAGTTAATAGCAGTGAAAAAAACTACAGGAAATAATTTGATATTATTGGGCTCTAGTGCTGGTAGAATGGTTAAATTTGATGAAAATGAGCTTAGAGTAATGGGAAGAACAGCAACAGGTGTACGAGGTATTAATTTAACTGAAGCATTCTGTGTAGGTGCAGAAATTGCAACTGATGAAGATAAAGTATTAATAGTAACTGAAAAAGGATACGGAAAACAAACGAATGTTTGCGAATATAGAGGCACTAAACGAGGAAGTAAAGGAGTAAAAGCTTTAAATGTAACTGAAAAGAATGGTAATATATCAGCATTTAAAGTAGTTAGAGAAAATCAAGATGTAATAATCATTACTGATACAGGTATGTTAATTAGAATGCCTTTAGATCAAGTTTCAACTTTAGGTCGTGTTACCCAAGGTATTCGTTTGATTCATTTGAAAGATAATCAAAAAGTATCAACTATAAGCTTGGTGGATCATGAAGAAAAAACAACTTGTGAAGATTCATCTATACCAGAAAACTTTTTAGAAGAAGAATAATAATTTTAAGAATGTTCCACGTGGAACATTCTTTTATGTTGATAACTTCTTTTTTGCGATAAGAGAAGAATTGATTATAAATTTTTATTTTTCTTAAACAATCATATAGTTTAATATTTAATTTAATATAATATATCCTTAACTATTAGAATTTTTTTGGTAAAATACATTATTTTTAACCTTTTTTATCTGTAAATTTAGTAAATCTATTATGTTCCACGTGGAACGTGTGCATAACTTGTATTTAATAAACATCAAATAAGTTAGATATTGGATACAAAATAAAACTATTGTTGATAAATATGTTTCACGTGGAACATATAAGAAAAGTTGATAAATAAATCTTTATTTGCTAAAATGTACTTGTGCAACAAATATATTGCAAACTGGTCAGGATCGGAAGATAGCAGCCAATGTAATCCCTGTTTGTGTGCACTTTTTTTATTGAGGTGTAACTATGAATAAATACTTTGAAATTTGCTTAAAATTATCAAAAAAAGCTTCCAAAATAGGAGAAGTACCTATTGGAGCAGTAATCGTTTTAGATGGTAAAATTATAGCAAAAGCATATAATTTAAGGGAAAAAAAGCATGATATAACAGCACATGCTGAGATTTTGGCTATAAAAAAAGCTTCTAAATTATTAAAACGCTGGAATTTGAAAGAATGTGAATTATATGTCTCTTTGGAACCTTGTTCAATGTGTGCAAGTGTAATACAACAAGCTAGAATTTCAAATGTTTATTATTTGTGTGAAAAATTGGATTATAAAAAAGAATACAATAAAACAAAGTATTTTAATAATAAGGACCAAAAATTATTAATAGAATATCAGGGTATTTTATCTAGATTTTTTTCAAGTAAAAGATAGTATTTTAGAAGTAATATGATATAATTATTGTGGTGATTTTATATGGAATACAAAGTATTTTATAGAAAATATCGTCCTGATAGCTTTAAAAATATCATTGGACAAGATTATTCTAAAAATATGCTTCAAAATGCAGTAAAAAACAGTAAAATTTCTCATGCTTATATTTTTACTGGACCAAGAGGGACTGGTAAGACTAGTACTGCTAAAGTATTTGCTAAAGCTATAAACTGTGAACAGCCAATTAATGGGGAAGCATGTGGGAAATGTAATTCTTGTATAAATTTTTCAACAAGTTCAGATATTATCGAAATAGATGCTGCATCTAATAATGGAGTAGATGAAGTTAGAGAATTAATTAATAATGTCAAAATTGCTCCTACTAATAGTAAATTTAAGATTTATATTATAGATGAAGTTCATATGATGACACAAAGCGCATTTAATGCTTTACTTTTGACTTTAGAAGAACCACCTAAACATGTAATTTTTATAATGGCTACAACTAATATAGAAAGCGTTCCTATTACTATTTTATCAAGATGTCAGCGTTTTGATTTTAAAAAATTTAGTATAGAAGAATTAACGTCACAAATTAATTATGTTTGTAGTGAAGAAGGTATACATATTGCTCCAGAAGCAGCATTAGAAATTGCTTATATTTCTGAAGGTGGTATGCGGGATGCTTTGAGTTTACTAGATCAGCTTTCTTCTTCGAATAATGAAATTACGATAGAAGATATATTATCAAGCTATGGTTCTATTTCTACTGTATTTATCAAAAATATGCTTAGTAATATTTTATCTGGAAATGTTGGAGCAATACTTGAACAATTTAATGAATTGAAGAATTCTTCTAGTGATTATAAAATTTTTATAAAGAAATTAATTCAAGAATTAGTTCATTATGCAATTCAGTTAAAAACAGAGTATGTATCATCTAATTTAACTTATGAGCAAATAAAAAGCTTAGTTTTTGATTTAAATGAATGTATGAATCGTACTAATATAAATATTAATCCATATATTTTGATTGAGCTTTCTGTGCTTAATTATGTTAAATCATCTAATTTAGAAAAAAATGAAAATGATAGTTTTCAAAATAAAGAAGAAGCATTGGAAAATGAAATAAGTATTGTAAAAGAAAAGGTAGAATTCCAGAAAAAAGAGGAATCGAGTCCATTAAGTATTATAGAAGATACTCAAGAATCTCATGAGATTACAACGGAAACACCAAATTTTATGGAACTAAAAAGTATAAGAGTTAATAACTGCTTTTGTAGTGCTCAAAAAAATATCTTGGCAGAATTAAAAAATGTTTGGAAGGATCTGGCATTATCTCCAATACCAGATGACATTATCAGTTTATTACTGGATTCAAATATCGTTGCTGCTTCTTCAACTTATGCCATTATTTCTACTAATCTGGAGAGTACTTCAATATTGATTAATAACCGTATTACTGAAATAGGAGATTATCTTTGTGAATTATTTGAAAAAGAAATGAAATTTATTGCTTTGAGTGAAGAGGAGTGGCAAAAAGAAAAAGCGAATTATGTAAGTAATATAAAAAATGGAAAAGTATATCAGATTATTTCTGAAAAAGAAGAATTAAATGTACCTACTGATGTATCCGATAAATCTAATTTAGAAAAAGTTGCTCAAGAATTATTTGATCATGATAAAATAGAAATTGTTTAGAAAGAAGGAGTTTTTTTATGAATATGCAAAATATTATGGCGCAAGCTCAAAAAATGCAAAGAGACTTACAAAAAAAGAAAGAAGAATTAAATCAAGAATTATTTCCCGGGAAATCTGATTGGGTAGAAGTTGTGTTTAATGGTAAAAAAGAATTAATTTCTGTTAAAATTTTATTTGATGGAGATATTACTTCAGAAGATAAAGAAATGTTAGAGGATATGTTTTCTTTAGCGGTAAAAGATTCTATGAATAAAATTGACAAAGCATTTCAAGATAAAATGGGATCTTATGCAAGTATGCTTGATGGTTTAATGTAATATGATATATCCAGAAAAATTAGAAAAAATAATTGAATTTTATAAAAAGTTACCTGGCATAGGTGAGAAAAGTGCTGAGAGATTGGCTTTAGCTACTTTAGATATTAAAGAAGCAGAGATTTTGGATTTTGCTGAAGGTATAAAGGAAGCAAAAAAGTATTTACATCCTTGTAGCATTTGTGGTCATTTAACTGATCAGGAAATTTGTTCTATTTGTTCTGATAGTGGGAGAGAAAAAAATTTAATTTGTGTAATTGAAGATTACAAAAGCGTTTTTTCTTTTGAAAAAGTTGGTAATTATCGTGGTGTATATCATGTTTTAAATGGTCTTATTTCTCCTATGGAAAATATCGGAGCAGATGATATTAATTTATCATCTTTAGCTCAAAGAGTTGATCATTTAGAAAATCCAGAAATTATTTTAGCTTTAAAATCTTCAATTGAAGGAGAAACGACAACACTTTATATTAAAAAGATATTTGAGGGCAAAAATGCAGTTATTTCTCGTTTATCATATGGATTGCCAATGGGAGCAGAAATAGATTATATAGATACTATAACTTTGGATAGAGCATTAAGTGATCGTAAGCAAATTTCGTCATAAATTATAAAACTTTTTCATATATCTTACAGAGGGATATTATGATAAAACTAATAATAAATATATTAAAAAGAATAGTAATCAGCTTTTTTATACTTTATGGATTTAATTTATTAGTAAATTCTATTCAGATTTTTATTCCTATTAATGTTGTAACAATCGGAACTGTAACATGTCTAGGTTTTGCTGGTTTATTATCTTTAGTGGCTCTATTTTTTTTAGTTAAATAATAGTAGGTGGTAGTAATGCAAAGTAGTCAAATTAGTCAAATTCTTGATCATTATCATGAGAATCGTCTTTCTCATGCTTTTTTGATTGAAACTAATTCTCAAGAATCTTGTTTAAAGGATTTAAAAAAATTACTTTCAGAACTTAATTGTGATAGTACTTATCAAGAAGAATGCAATCAATGTAATTTATGTCATTTAATTCAAACAGAAAGTTTGCCAAGTTTGATTATTGTACGTCCTGATGGTTTAAATATTAGAAAAGATCAAATTTTAGAATTAAAAAAAAGATTTAGTATGAAGCCTATTTATTCAAAATTTAATATGTATGTTATAATGAATTCTGAAAAATTAAATGTTTCTTCTGCAAATACTATTTTAAAATTTTTAGAAGAACCCGAAGAAGGAATATTAGGATTTTTTTTAACAAATAATAAAGAGAATATAATAGATACTATAAAAAGTCGATGTCAGATTATTGTTAATAACTATTCTGATTTTGAAATTCAGCAAGATGAAGCCATTTTAAATGAAACAATTTCTTTGATAAAAGAAATTCATTTATCAAAAGAGAAAGCAATGTTATATGTTAAAAGTCATATTGGTAATTTTGGCAAAGATCGCTTATCATTAATCTTTCAAAAGATGCTTGATATATACATGTATTTTTATGAATTGAAGTTTAATCAGATGAGTGTTATGTATTCTGATTTATCATTTCTTCTTCAGAAAAGTGAAGAATTGCTGTTATTTCAAATGAATTTAATTCAAACTTTAGAAAAAGAAATAAATTCGAATGTAAATATAAATCTTTTATTGGATCGCTTAGTTTTAGAAACGAGGTAATTATGAATGTTTATGGTGTAATATTACGAGAAAAAGGTAAAATATACTATTTTGATGGTGGCAATTTGAAGTTATCTAATAATGTTACTGTCATAGTAGAAACAGAAAAAGGCTTACAATTTGGAAAAGTAGTAATGAAATTGTCTCAAGATAAAGCTGATGAATTTAAAGAAAATTTGAAAACAATTTTACGAGTTAGTACAAAAAAGGATTTTGATCAGTATTTAAAAAATTTAAAAGATGCTAAGATATCTTTAAATAAAGCAAAGGAAATTGCTGCTAATTTAGGATTGAATATGCATTTTTTAGACGCTGAATACACATTTGATCGAAAACAGTTACTTTTTAGTTTTTATGCTGATGAGAGAGTTGATTTTCGTGATCTTGCTAAAAAGTTAGCAAGTATTTATAGAACAAGAATTGAATTACGTCAAGTAGGAGCTCGTGATAAAGCTGAACAAATTGGTGGTATTGGTCCATGTGGAAGAGAACTTTGTTGTTCTAGTTTTTTAACTCGTTTAACTCCTGTTTCTATGAATATGGCTAAAAATCAAAATATTGCTTTGAATCCTTCCAAAATTAATGGTTGTTGTGGAAGATTATTATGTTGTTTAACTTATGAAGATGATGAATATGTTCGTTGTCTTAAGGGGTTACCATCTGTTGGGCAAAAACTTCAAACAAAATATGGGCTTGGTGTGGTAAAAAGTATTGATATTTTACAACGTAAATATTCTGTTATGATTGATGGTGAAGAAAAGGAATTTACAATGGATGAAAAAGATATTAAATGATTTATATGATTATAAAGATATGAAAATTTATCAATATGAAGAAGCTTTTAAATTTTCTTTAGATTCTATTTTGTTAGCAGAATTAGTTCAAATACATAAAAATGATAAAAATATTTTAGATTTATGTACAGGTAATGCGGTTGTTCCTTTAATTTTATCTACTAAAACTGATTTACCTATTACTGGAATCGAATATCAAACTCTTATTTGGGATCTTGCAAATTTATCAATAAATTATAATCATAAGGAGAAACAAATAATCTGTATCAATGATGATATTTTAAATCTTGATAAATATTTCCCGGGAAATAATTTTGATATAATAACTTGTAATCCTCCATATTTTAAATATCACAGTAAAGACTTCTTAAATCAAGAAGAATTGAAACAAATTGCACGTCATGAGGTTAAAGTAACTTTAGAGAATGTAATACAAATTGCATCCATGAATATAAAAAATAAAGGTAACTTTTATATGGTTCATATTTGTGAAAGATTACAAGAAATTTTAATTTTGTTAGAAAAGTATCAGTTTCGTATGAAAGATCTATATTTGGTATATCCTAATAGAAAGAGTAAATCGTTTTTAGTCTTGTTTCGTGCCATAAAGGGCGGTAATATAGGTATGAAAGTTCATGAACCAATTTTTTTAGATGAGCTAAATACTTATCAAAATATGTTTAAAGGAGAATAGATATGAAATTAATTGTTGGTCTTGGAAATCCAGGACAGGAATATTCTAATACTAGACATAATGTGGGTTTTATGGTTTTAGACTCTTTTTTAAATGATGTATCTTGGCAATCAAAATTTAATGGTTTGTATTATAAGACGACTATAGAAGGTGAGTCAGTTATTTTTCTAAAACCAACAACATACATGAATCTTTCTGGACAATCAGTACAACAATTTACTAATTATTTTCATATAGATATTTCTGATATTTTGATTATACATGATGATTTAGATTTACCATTAGGAAATTATAAGCTAAAACGGAATTCTTCGTCAGGTGGGCATAATGGATTAAAATCTATTATAAATTGTTTGCATAGTGAAGCTTTTTTGCGCTTGAAAGTTGGAGTTACTTATCATAGAAATGAAAATACTATTGATTATGTATTAGGAAAATTTTCAAAAGCAGAATTAACACTTTTAGAAGAGAATTATTTACATTATCATAAAATTATTTGTTCATTTATTCAAAATGGTGTTGAGAAAACATTAATGAATTTTAGTAAAAAATAGAGGTGTATATGAATTTATTGGAACAGTTTTCATTTGAGAATGGTACAATTATTCAAGGTTTAACAAATGAGTTAAACGTTTTTTACATGTTAGAATGCTTTAAAAGGTTACAAAGTAATTTGCTTATTGTAACAAGTAGTCTTTATGAAGCTAATCAAATTTATAACTCACTAGAAACGTATACTGATAAAGTGTTACTTTTTCCTATGGATGATTTTTTAACTTCAGTTGCAGTGGCAATTTCTCCTGAATTACAAATGAAACGTTTAGAAACATTAGAAAGATTATCATCTGGTTCATGGATTGTTGTAACTAATTTAACAGGATATTTAAGATTTTTACCTAATAAACAAAAAAAGGATCAATTAAAACTATCATTAAAATTAAATGATATGGTTGGTCGAGAAAAACTACATGAGATATTGGAACAGTTTGGATATAAGCAAGAGTCTATTGTTACAGCAACTGGAGAATATGCGATTCGTGGATTTGTGTTAGATGTTTTTCCTATGTATGAAGATCATCCTATACGTATTGAATTTTTTGGTAGTGAGATAGAATCTATTCGTTATTTTGATGAATCAAATCAGTTATCGTTATCGGCTGTTAATGAGTGTGTGATTCATCCATATCAAGAGATTATCACTGATGATAAGAGTTCACTTTATGAGTTTATGAATTCACCGATAGTTATATTTAAAGATTATCATCAGATATTTGCGAGTAATACAAAGTTAGAAGAGGATATTTTTCAGTATCAACTTTCTAAAAATGAAAAAAATATCAAATATATGTTTTCTTTGGATGAAATAAGTGTTAGCTATCAAATACAATTAAACACTTTTGATAATAATGTAAAAAAGACAGGTGCTATTAGCTATCAATCTCAAGAGATAGAAAATTTTAATGGAAATTTTGATAATTTAAAAGACTTTGTGTTGAAGCACTTTTTGAATCATAAAACTATTCTTTTTTGTTTATCTCGTGATAATCAAGTGAAGCAAATTAAAGAGTTGTTATCTGATTGTTCTATTTATGCTAAATTAGGAGAGTTAAGAAATGATTCTATTAATATTTGGAAGAAAAAGATTAATCAAGGCTTTATCTTTCAAAATTATGTTGTAATATCAGAGTTTGATATAGAAAAAGTAAAGGATGCAACAATTCGTTATAAGAACAATTATCGTATGGGACGGAAAATTAATGCTTTAAATGCATTAAAAACAGGTGATTATGTAGTTCATAGAATGCATGGTATTGGAATTTATCATGGAGTAGTCACATTAACGCAATATGGTTTAAAGAAAGATTATATTCAAATTGATTATTCTGGAAATGATAAAGTTTATATTCCTGTAGAAAAAATTTCAACGATTTATAAATATACTGATAAAGATGGAATGAAACCTCAAGTAAATAAATTAAATTCAACAACTTGGGTGAATAAAAAAAGAGCTATTCAAAAACGAATTCATGATATTTCAGAGGAATTGATTAAGCTTTATGCAGCTCGAAATAGTATTAAAGGGGAGCAATATCAAGATTATGAAGAAGAAGAGGTATTTGCGTCATATTTTCCTTATGAACCTACAAAAGATCAAGTTCGAGCAATACAGGATATTGATCATGATTTAAAAAGACCAGTTCCAATGGATCGTTTATTATGTGGAGATGTTGGTTTTGGTAAAACTGAAGTAGCTTTTCGTGCAATTTTTAAGGCAATTTTAAATAATAAGCAAGTATTTTATTTGTGTCCTACTACAATTTTAAGTAAACAGCAATATGAGTCTGCTTTAGAAAGATATTCCGATTATCCTATTGAAATTGCATTATTAAATCGTTTTACTTCTCAAAAAGAAACGAAACGTATTTTAGATGGCTTATCTTCTGGAGAAATTGATTTAGTTTTTGGAACTCATAGGTTGTTAAGTGATGATATTAAGTTTAAAAAATTAGGTCTTTTAATTGTAGATGAAGAACAGCGTTTTGGAGTTACACACAAAGAAAAAATTAAGAAATTTAAAAATGATGTAAATGTTTTAACTCTTTCTGCTACTCCAATTCCAAGAACATTAAAAATGGCACTTAGTGGTCTTCGAGACTTATCAATTATTGATACTGCTCCAGTAAATAGGTATCCAGTTCAAACTTATGTTGTAGAAGAAAATCCAATTTTAATAAAAGATGCAATCTATAAAGAGTTATCTCGTAATGGGCAAATATTTATTTTATATAATAAAATAGCTACAATTGAAAAAAAATTACATGAGTTATCAAAATTAGTACCAGAAGCACGTATCACTTTTGCACATGGTCAAATGTCTAAAACTGAATTAGAAGATATTATGTCTTTGTTTATTAATCATGAATTTGATATTTTACTTTGTACAACAATAATAGAAACAGGTATTGATATTCCAAATGCTAATACTTTAATTATTTATGATGCAGATCATTTTGGATTAAGCCAGTTATATCAACTACGTGGTCGAGTTGGTAGAAGTAATAAGATTGCCTATGCTTATTTACTTTATAATCATGGTCGTATTTTAAATGAAATAGCAGTAAAACGATTACAAGCAATTAAAGAGTTTACAGAGCTTGGAAGTGGTTATCGTATTGCAATGCGAGATTTAGCTATCCGTGGTGCTGGAGATTTACTTGGAAGTGAGCAGGCAGGATTTGTAGATACAGTCGGAATATCTCTATATATGAAAATGGTAGAGGAAGAAATGAAGCGTCTACAAGGTGAAATCGTAGAAAATGAAGAGCTTGAAACTAAATCCTTATTAAATGTAGAAACTCATATCAGCGATGATTATGTAAGTGATGAGGATTTAAAAATTGAAATTCATCAGAAGATTAATGAAATTGATAGTTATGATCATTTATTAAAAGTAAAAATGGAGTTAGAAGATCGATTTGGAAAAATTAATGAAGCATTAGAAATTTATATGTATGAAGAATGGTTTGAAAAAATAGCCAAAAGATTAGAAATTCATAATGTGCGTCAAACAGAAAAAGAAGTAATGATAGAGTTGCCAGAAAAAATTAGTTCTCAAATTAAAGGTGATAAGCTGTTTTTGGAAATATATAATATAAGTCAGAATTTTCGTTTAAAATATGAAAATAAGAAAATTATAATAGTTCTTTCTTTAAAAGGATTAAAAGATCATTTTGTATATTACGTTGTTCCTTTAATGGATAAAATCTTACATGAATTTTTAATAAATTGTAATGATTAAGGTATAAAATTTTATGTAATCTCCAAAACTATAAGTAGATTGGAGTGAACATATTTTGAAGTCAACGGGTGTTATTAGAAGGATTGATGAATTAGGAAGGATTGTAATTCCAAAAGAGATAAGAAGACATTTAGGTATTCGAGAAGGAGAAAATTTAGAAATTTTTACAGAAGAAAATCAGATAGTTTTAAAAAAGTATTCTAAAATGCTAGAATATGGAGATTTTTCCTCTAAGTTATGTGAAATTGTACCAGCTACAATGGATCTAGCTTTAGTAGTTACTGATCGTGATAAAGTTGTTTCTTTTTCTTCAAACATTGTATTAGAAATTGGTAATAGTGAGATTAACAGCCATTTGTTATCTTATATCCAATCAAGAGAATCTTATGAATCAAATAATTTTGAAAAGATAGAAATAGGCGATCATGAAATTGAAGGTTATTTTTATATTCAGCCAATTATTTCATCTATTGATTGTTTGGGATTAATTATTTTAATAAAAGATCAGTCATTTTTAAAAGAAGAAAAACAATTTGCAAAGTTTCTAGCGCAAATGATTGCAAATAAAATTGACATTTCTTAAACTAATGTGTTAGAATTTTCGTAAATTTAGTGATGAAAGAAAGAGAAATATGAATTCTTTTTAAGAGAGTCTATATTGGTGAGAGTAGATAAAGAATAGTATGGAAGATGGTTCTGGAACTAAAACGGAGCAACACGTTACGAAGAGAAAGTGCATGAAAAGTCATGAATAAAGGTGGTACCACGGGTTATCTCGTCCTTTTGTTCAAGGCTTTTTTTATTGGAAAGAAGGGAATATATGAGTCAAGTTGTATTAGTAACTGGTGCAAGACGAGGGCTTGGAAAATCAATAGCTTATGAGTTTGCTAAAAAGGGTTATGATGTCATTTTGAATGATAAAGAAGATAAAATTATTTTGGAATCTATTAAAGCCGATTTAGAATTTCAATATTCTGTTAAAGTTATTGTTGGTTTTGGAGATATTTCAAATGAAGATATAGTGTTGGAATTATTAGAAATGATAAAAAAAGAATTTGGTACTTTGGATGTTTTGGTAAATAATGCAGCGATTGTAAGTGATATGGAATTATCCTTACGTTCTACGGAAATTTTTGAGAATACAATGCATAATAATGTGACAGGGACTTATTTAATGTGTAAATATTTTGGACAGTTTATGTTTGATCAAGAGAAGATAACCAGAATTATCAATATATCTAGTACAAATGCTATAGATTGCAATTTTCCAACTAGTATAGATTATGATGCTTCAAAAGCTGCAGTTATATCTTTAACTCACAATTTTGCATTACAGTTTGCGCCAAAAGTTTTAGTAAATGCCGTCGCACCTGGTTGGATGAATACAGAAATGAATGCGGATTTGCCTAAAGAGTTGGTACAAGAAGAAACTGACAAAATATATTTGAAGCGTTTTGCTGAACCTTCGGAGGTTGCAACACTTGTCTATTATTTAGGAAGTAAAGAAAATACTTATGTTAATAACGAAGTCATCGTTATTGATGGAGGGTATTAAGGAGGATAAAAAATGAAAGAAAAATTTAGTATATTTACAGCAATTGCTTATACTTCTGCTAAGCCACATATTGGTAATACTTATGAAATCGTTCTTGCAGATGCAATTGCACGATTTAAACGTTTGAAAGGTTATGATGTTTATTTTCAAACAGGTACAGATGAACATGGAGAAAAAATAGCTCAGAAAGCTTTAGAAAATGGCTTAACTCCTCAAGAATATTGTGATAATATTTCCCAGGAAATACAAAATATTTGGGATATAATGAATACTTCTTATGATCGTTTTGTAAGAACTACAGATAAGAATCATGAACGTGTAGTTGCGCGTATTTTTGAAAAGTTGCATGAGCAAGGAGATATTTATCTTGGAAAGTATGAAGGATTGTACTGTGTTCCTTGTGAATCTTTTTTTACTGAAAGTCAGTTGGTAGAAGGAAAATGTCCTGACTGTGGTCGTGAAGTAGTAGAAAAAAGTGAAGAGGCGTACTTCTTTAAAATGTCAAAGTATCAAAAACAATTAGAAGATTATTTAGAAGCACATAAAGACTTCATTCAGCCAGAGTCTCGTAAGAATGAGATGGTAAATAATTTTATTAAACCTGGTTTACAAGATTTATGTGTCTCTCGAACTTCTTTTGATTGGGGTATTAAAGTTCCAATGGATCCAAAACATGTTGTATATGTATGGTTAGATGCGTTAACCAATTATATTACTAATATAGGTTATGATGTAGATAGCCAAACCGATGAATTTAATAAAATCTGGCCGGCTGATTTGCATTTAGTTGGAAAGGATATTATTCGTTTTCATATGATTTATTGGCCAATTTTCTTAATGGCTTTAGATTTACCACTACCAAAGAAAGTTTTTGGACATCCTTGGCTTTTAATGGCAAATGATAAAATGAGTAAGAGTAAAGGTAATGTAATGTATGCTGATGATTTAGTATCAATTTATGGAGTAGATGCTATTCGTTATTATGTTTTACATGAAATTCCGTTTGGTCATGATGGTAATATTACCGATGAATTAATTGTTGAGCGAATTAACTCTGATTTAGCTAATGTATTAGGTAATTTAGTAAATCGAACTATTTCTATGGCTCAAAAGTATTTTGATGGGGAAGTAAGTAATCAAAATGTATTAGATCAATTTGATTCAGAACTGGTAGCTTCTATTAATTCTCTTGATGAACGAGTTACTAAAAGAATGGATGAATTAGAAATTGGTAAAGCAATTGATGAAATTTTTGAACTTCTTCGTCGTAGCAATAAGTATATTGATGAAACAATGCCTTGGAGTTTAGCAAAAGATGAAAATAAGCGTGCTAGATTAGAGACTGTTTTATATCATTTACTTGAAGCAATTAGAGTTTCGGCAATATATTTAAGTTCTTTTTTGCCAGATACTAGTAAAGAAATATTACGACAAATTAATCAAGAAAATAATAGTTTTTCTTTTGAAAGTACTTTAAAATATCAAGTTTTAGAACCTAAAATACTGTTTCAAAGAATAGAAAACAAAGGTTAGAAGGTAAAATAAATGAAATTAAATTTAAGAAAAATAGCAATTGGAGCTACAATAACAGGAATTTCTTTTGTAGCAATTTCTAAAATGTTTCACGTGAAACGTCCAAAAGTAGGAAGTCATGATTATTCATCTAAAAATAGTTCTACATCTAATATGGCATTTTTAAGTGAAGAGCACTTTGTAGTTGAAAAGCCGAAAACAAGAATATTAAAAAAAACTTCTTTAGATGAAGAAAATGGTGAGTAATCATTTATGAATTTATGGGATACTCATTGTCATATTTATAAAGATTATTATCCTTCTATTTCTGATGAAATAATAAACGCTAATCAGGTAGGGGTTACTAATTGTATAGTTAGCGGCTGTGATGCTAAAAGTAATGAAGAGGTTTTATCTATTATTTCTAATTATTCTTCTTGTTTTGGTGTTATTGGAATTCATCCTGAAGAAGTGGATCATTATTCTAATCAAGATGTTCAATATATATTAAATAATATCCATAATGATCGTATTATAGGAATTGGTGAAATTGGCTTAGATTATCATTATACAGAGGATAATAAAGAAGAACAAAAGAAATTGTTTGAACTTCAGTTATCTTTAGCTGAACAATCTAATTTACCAGTAGTAATTCATTCTCGTGAAGCTACACAAGATACTATAGATATTTTAAAAAAACATAAGGTAAAAGGAGTCATTCATTCATTTTCAGGAAGTTTAGAAGTGGCACAGATTTATATAAAAATTGGATTTAAATTAGGTATAAATGGTGTTGTTACTTTTAAGAATAGCAGATTAAAAGATATTTTACCTTTCATCAAAGATCATATTGTTTTAGAAACGGATAGTCCTTTTTTGACTCCACATCCTTATCGTGGAACAAAGAATAGTCCTAAATATATTCGAAATATTGCTGAATTTGTTGCATCAGAGTTAAAAATCTCAATTCATGAATTAGAAGTAATTACCAATAAAAATATTGGACTCATTTTTGACAAAATAAAGTGATTATGCTAGAATGATTTTATGATTTGAGGTGAACATTTTGGGATCTATAGGTCATAAAATTTCTCAAATGCTTCGTGTTGCTACTATTGTAGGTGTAATTTTCGTCGCTAAATCAAGTACTAATTTAGTAGAGACCAAATTAGAAAATAATGCTACAAATCGAGTTATAGATTTGTCAACTATGGCTTTGAAATTAGAGGAAGATATAAAAAACGATTTATATAGTGCTAAAGATACTTATACTGGAGATTTAACTGGTTATGGTGCAGATTGTCCACTTTGTGGAGGAACTCTTGCTTGCAAACCAAGTTATTATATTAAAGATGGTACAGATACTTATCCTGATTCAGTATATGGAACGGTTCGAATTGTAGCTTCTAGTCGCAATTTACCATGTGGTACAATTGTTAGATTTCATCATGCAAGAATTTCTAGTGATCCAATTATTGCAATTGTATTAGATCGTGGAGTTTTAGGAAATGATTTAGATTTATTGTCACCAAGTGAGGAATATGCACTTCAAAATGTTGGTAGAAAATCTATTACATATGATATTTTAAGACAAGGTTGGGGATCCTAATCTTGTTTTTTGTTCTGATTTTTGATATGTTCATGGAAAGAAAAGATGTGATTGTATGAATAATATTCCTGCTAAGAAGAGTCTTGGGCAAAATTTTTTAAAGGATGAAATAATACTTCAAAAAATAGCAAATAGCATTTCTGTTAAACAAAATGATCTCATTTTAGAGATTGGTCCAGGTAAAGGAGCTCTTACTAAATATTTAATTCAAAAAGGGTCTAATTATTTAGCTTATGAAATAGATAGTAGAATGAAACCTGTTTTGGCATCTTTAACAGATAAAATTCTATGGAAGGACTTTTTAAAAAGTGATTTGAAAAACGATTTAGAACAAATTACATATGATAATTTTTATGTTATTGCTAATATTCCTTATTATATAACTACTCCTATTATTGAGCATGTTATACAGTCTGATATTTTAATTAGTGAAATGGTATTATTAGTTCAGAAAGAAGTTGCTGATCGTTTTTGTGCTAAACCACATACAAAAGATTATGGCTACTTTACAGTATATTTGAATTATTATTTTGAAGTTTTTAAAGAATTTGAGGTTTCTCGTAAATGCTTTGATCCGGTTCCTAATGTAGATAGTTGTGTTGTTCATTTTAAGCGTAAAAAGTCAATTTCTTTAGATCAAAAGTTGTATTTTTCTTTTTTAAAACAATGTTTTTGTAATAAACGTAAAACATTACACAATAATTTAAAAAGTTATGATTGGAATCTCATTCAAAGCATTTTAAAAAAATATGATATTTCTTTAAGTGTTCGTGCTGAAGAATTACCGTCTTATATTTTGGAAGATCTTTTTCTTTGTTTATATAAAAACTAATTATAGTTAAGTGAATATTTTTTAGATTATCTTAATGGTAATCTTTTTTTTCTTTTGGCATAAATTGATAGTGGTGAAGTCTATGGAAGTTAAAAAGGGTGATTATGTTACTCGTAATAGTTATCAGAATGATACTATTTTTAAAGTTATTAATATTAAGGGTGATATTTGTTATTTAAAGGGTGTAGATGTTAGATTGTATGCTGATAGTGTTTTGGATGATTTAGTACTTACTAAAAAACCAGATAAAGTAGAAGATGTTATAAGTGAGGTACAGATTGATGAAGAGAATATGATGCGTGGAGATTTTTTTTATTTACCTGGCAAAGTTTTACATATTGATGGAGACTATCACTTAAGTAACTATATAAAATCTTTGTAAAATAGAGGATTTCGATAATTTTAATTCATGAAATAACCTAAAAAAATAAAAATTAAATAAATTTTATAAAAAGTCTTCATTGAATTGAAAAAGGAGACAAAGTTCTAAGTAACTTCAATTATTTAATTAGTAAAAAATCCTTGATTTTTTCTTTTTTAGTGTTATAATATACCATTAAAAAGAATGGGTGGTTTTGAGTTATGAAATTTAATCGTAAGATAAGTGTGTTTTTGTCACTTATAGGAATAATGTTTCTATCTTTAGGATTAGTGTTATCTTTTAGCAAACAATCTTCTTTTGTTGTTGATACTGAAACAACACTTAATGCTAATATGACTAGTTTGAAGCTAGGACAAGAGGTAACAGTAACATTAAATTTAGGTAATTATAGTGATGTTACTAATGGTTATAATGCTTATAAAGCTAAGTTAATATATGATTCAAATATATTTGAACAAGTTTTCCAAGATGACTTTATCTCATTAAATGATTGGGAGGAGTTAGAGTATAATCCAGATACTTTTGAGTTTGTAGCTATTAAAAAAGCAGGAAGTAAGACTTTAGAAAATGTTGTGCAAGTTAAGTTGCGAGTAAAAACAACAGCGAGTTCTGGAACAACTACTATAAAAATAAACAATATTGTTACTTCGGAAGGTCGTAAGGATATTGATGTAGAAGATAAGAGTGTAAATGTTAATATTATTAGAGATCAAGAAATTAATCCTGATAATACAGACACAGATAATTCTTCTAATAATAGTAATAATGATAATAATAATAATAATAATTCTGTTATTATTGATTCTAATAATTCTTCTTCTGGAAGTTCTAATAAAGTTGATGATAGTACTACCACTGATAAAGAAAATGATGATCATAATACTAATGTAACAGATAAAGATGATCATGAAGAAACTTTTAATCCAGTGGATGATAATAAGGAAGAAATGATTAAAGAACATAAAGCAGATAATATTAAACGTAATTTTTTTCTTTCATTTATTATAATAATACTTATATTCCTTATTATTATCATTATTTTATATCGTAAAAAAAAGAATGATAATAATAAACATAATATGTTAGTTATGTTTGTACTTACAGGTGTTGGCTTTTTGCTATTTTCAGGTTCTGTATATGCTGCCTATAATTTATTTAAAGGTGAACTTAATGAGGACGGTCAAATCAATTATGATGACTTGAAGTTATTAGAGCTTCATCTAATAAATAAGAAGATTCTTCCTGATTATTTATTAGAAAATGCAGATATGAATAGCGATGATAAAATTACGGTAACTGATTTAACTCTTTTGGTACAGAAGTTAGAAAAGACATTAGATTATGAGGTAACATTTACTGAAATCGATCAACAAAATCAATATGTATCAAAAAATAGTAATTTTACATTAAGTTTTAAAGCCACAGTTCTTTATGGAGCAAAGATAGAGAGAGTTAAAATTAATGGTATTTATTATGATGTTGTAAAAGATAGCGATAATGATATTTATCACGTTTCTCTAAACGCTTCTAATAAAGCGGGTTCTATTAACTATCACTTTAGTGAAGTAATATTAAATAATGAGCAAACAGTAGATGTTGATTTTACAGAATCTATAGAAGTATTAAAAGAAAAACCAAGTATTACTAATTATGTTGTTAAGGATAATCTTAATGATTCAACGCTTAATATCATGTTTAATTTGGAAGATATTGATTCTTCACTTACCTTTGGTAGTGTTCAAATTACTGATGAAGCTGGTAACATTGTAAAAGAACAAGATATTCAAAAAGGTTCTAATAGTATTATGTTATCTGTAGTAGAAGATAAAATTTATATTGCTAAATTTAATATAGGTTATAATTTAACAAATGATAAAGACTTAGTTGATAGTAATTTTGTTGGTAACATTGAACAAGAGAAAGAATTACAATTGATTGGTGATTATCAATTTGAGATATCTAATTTTGTAACTGAAAAAGATACTTACTTTGCAACTGAAAAAGTTAAGATATATTTTGATAGTTCTAATATTAGTAAATATGTTCCTAATCAAATTAGAATCAATGGTCAAGATTATGCTGTTAATATTGAAAATGGTAAATATGTTGTAATTTTACCTGAATTTAAAGATTTTGGTAAAAAAGCTATTAAACCAGAGATGATTGTTTTAAGTAACGGTAAGGCATTTGAAATTGAAGAAGATATTGATTTAAATATTAATGTTATTAAGAGAGTGCCTACTGTATCAGAGTTAATGTTAGAAGAAAATGATGAAAATGGTGAAGTAACAATTAATTTTGATGTTAATGATGAAGATTCTGCATTATCTAAAATGTTTATTGAAATTAAGGATGAACAAGGTAATTTACTTGAAAAAATTGAATTCAATAGCTCTGAATTAACAGGATCTAAACATATTACAAAAGTATTTAAAAATTTAGGAATTGTTTCTAGTTATTATGTAAATGTTATTGCAAGTTATTCTCAAACTGATAATGATTCAGATTCTAAAGAAGATGTTGTGTTATATCAAAAAGATTTTATAGCAGCATTTAAAGCTAATATTATTTCTGTAAGTAGTGATAAACAGTATTATGAAAAAGGGGAAAATGTTACACTTACTTACAAAGTAACTACGAATGGATCTCATGATATTTCTAAGATTCGTATCAATGGACAAGATTATAATGCGATAAAATTAGAAAAAGATTTATATCAAGTAGTTTACAAAGCTTCTACAGATGCTATTGTTGAAGATCTTAATACTAGTAAAGTTATTTGTACTAGTGGGAATGTTGCTAGTGTTTCTAATCAAGTACAAATTGAAATACTTAAAGATGTTCCTAAAATAAGTGATTACAAGGTTAGCAGTAATAATAAAGATGCAAAAGTTGTGTTAGATTTTAATATCATTGATAATGACAATAGTTTTATAGAAGGTAATGTAGTACTTATTCGTAAAGACGGTTCTGTTGTAATGAATAAGTCTATTAAAAGAGGAAAAAATAATGTAGAATTTGATGTTGAGTTCTTTACTACATATGATGTAAAAGTTAATGTTACTTATGATAGAGATAGTGTATCAGATTCAACTAATAAATTTACTACTACGATTTATTCTTCTGAAATTTCTGAAATCATTGCTGGAGAGTTCTCTATTAATAATGTTAACGTTATTAAAAATAATGAAAGTTCTAAATACTTTTTAAAGAACGAAAAGATTACTTTAGAATTTGATGATGCTAATTCCTATGCTTCTACTATAGTTGCTGTTACTATTAATAATAAACAATATGATGTTCAAAAAGATGGAAATACTTATTCGGTTATTGTTGATGGATATCTAAGTAGTGGATCTCAAACAATAACAATTTCTAAAGTAAAATTAGCTAATTCTCATGAATTAGAAGTTACATCTAATAATCAAGTTCAAATAGAAGTATTAAAGGATAAACCAGTAATTCAAAATTATAAAGCTTTGATTAATGAAGATGAATTAAAAGCAACTGTTTCTTTTGATTTCGTAGATAATGATAGTGCTTTATTAAATGGTAATATTGTAGTTGTTGATAAGAATAATCAAACAATTATTGATAATGCTATTAAAAGTGGAGCTAATCATGTAGAAATATCTCTTGAAGAAGGAATGAAATATACAGTTAAGATTCATGCAAATTATAATTTAACTTCTGATTCAACGATTACTGATCCAGAAGTTACAGGTATTGTTGATTTCAATGATGAATTAGATTTCAATATTGATTATGAATTTCAAGCTACTGAGTTTAAAACATATGATAACAATACAGAGAGTGTAAAATTCCATAAAGATAAAGAAATTAGAATTATGTTTAATAGTTCTAACTCAACTTCACATATCCCATCTAAGATTAAAATTAATGGTAATGATTATGATTTAAGAGTTGAGAATGGAAAATATGTTGTTGTTCTTTCTGGATTTAATCAAATTGGTTTAAATACTATTACAGTTCAATCAATTACTTTATCAAATGGTAAAAGATTTGAAGTTAATCAATCTTTAGAGATTACAATCTTAAAAGATATCCCAGTTATTTCAAATTTAGAAGTAGTTGAAGATACAACAAATAATCAAGTAAAAGTAGATTTTGATATTCAAGATGAAGATGATACATTAACACTTATTACAATTAACTTATTGAATGATAAGAATGAAGTAGTAAAACAAATTGAATTACCTTATGAAGCAATCCATAATATTAGTGGTATTTCAAAAGTATTCGATGGAGTATTAACATCAAAATACAAAGTAGAAATATTAGGTAATTATGCTTTAAGTGGAACAGATGTATTAGAAAGTGTAGTATTAGCAAGTAAAGAGATTGAAGCTAGTGCGAGAGCAGAAGTAGAAGAAGCTACAAGTGATAAAGTATATTACGAAAAAGAAAGTAATGTAGTACTTACTTATACCATCAATACAAATAGAACAGAAACTATAACTAGTATTACTATCAATGGAAAAGATTATGAAGCTACAAAACTAGCTGATGGAAGATATCAAGTATCTTATAAAAATGATAATCATAGTGGAGTTAAGACTTTAGAAGCAACTAAAGTTACATATGATAATTCTTTAACTGCTACTATTAGTAATACTGTTAAAGTAGAAGTATTAAAAGATGTTTTAACTGTTACTAATTATGAGCAAATTGACAATGGTCAAAATTCGAAAGTTACTTTAAACTTTGATGTTATAGATCCAGATAATAGCTTTATTAGTGGACAAGCTACATTAACAAAAAAATCTGATAATACTGTTGTTACTAAAAATATTAGTAAAGGTTCTAATAGTTTAGAATTTGATGTAGTTGAGCTTGAAAAGTATGATTTTGTAGTAAAAGCTACATACGATAGAGATACTAATGTGTTAACAGAATCTAACGATAATAAAACTGAAGATTATAATTTACTTACTCAAGAAGTTCAATTAGTATTTGACTATAATACTACTGTTAGTGATATTACAACTAGTAAAGATAATACTAATACTAAGTACTTTGATAAAGGAGCAGATATTGTAGTATCATTTAATAGCTCTAATACAGTAAATTATGAAGTAGCAGAAGTTACTATCAATAATAAAACTTATACTGTAACTAAAGCTGATAATCGTTATCAAGTAATTATTACTGGATTTGATGAAGTAGGAGTTCATACAATTACTATTGAAAAGATAAAATTATCTAATACAAAAGAATTTGATATTAATAGTAATAATACTGCTCAAATTGAAGTATTAAAAACGATTCCAGTAGCTAAAGATTTTAGTTATGATGAAGATAATTATGGTGATGTTTCAGTTAAATTTAATGTTACTGATACTGATCATGCCATTGTTCATGGTAAAGTAATTATTAGTAATGGTGATAGTAATATAAAAGAACAAGATTTAATTACTGGTAGCAATGTGGTTAAATTTACTCCAAAAGAACAAGAAAGTTACATTGTTAAAGTTATTGCTAGTTATGATTTAGATTCTAATCAATTAGATAATGACTCTAATTATCATGAAAATGCAGTTTTATTAGAAAATGAAATATCATTTGGGAAACGTCAATTCCAAATTAAAGATATTGTTTCATCTACTGTTTATGTACAAACAGCAGAAGGTGTTAAAGAAGCTTCAAGTATTAATATTGCTGATTTAAATAATTTAGGCAACTACATTGTTAAAGTAAAAGCGAAAGATATGCCAGTATTTTATACAACAATTGAAGAATATAGAATTGATAATAATGTATTAAAATTTGTTTTAAAATATGATGATGTCATTCAATATAATGGTAATGATAAACAAAATAAATTGGAAATAGAATATGGTAATGTGAAAGATGGCGTGGTTGAAGGTACAAGCTTGGAATTACTGATTCAAAAAATAGAAGCTAATCCTAGTGGAACATTTGAACTAACTAAGGATTATGATGCATCTATGATTTCTGATGGACAGTTAAGTGTTATTTCAAGTAAATTTACTGGAACTTTAAATGGTAATGGTTATAAAATTAGTAACTTGAATAAACCTTTCTTTAATGAATTAGAGGGCGCTACTATTAAAAATTTAGTATTTAGTGATGTAAATTTATCAGGAGCTAATAGCAAAGGAACGATTGCTAATGTAGCAACTAATACCAACATTACAAATGTTCATATTAAAGGTCTTAAATTTGTTACTGGTTCTGATCATTCTGCTGGAATGATTGGAGATGCAACAAATACCAATATTAATCAAAGTAGTGTTACTGATTTTGTTATTACAACATCAGGTCATATTAGAATTTCTGCGATAATTGGTAGACTTACTGATGGAACTATAATGAATAGTTATGTGAAAGGAAGTATTAATTCTACTCAATCAAAAGATGGAAATGGTATGGGTGGAATATTAGGACATGGTTTCGGAAATGTCCGTATTGAAAATTGTATTAGTAAAATTGAAATTACAAATAACAAAGGTCCTCGATTAAATGGAGCTATTGTTGGAATATTTGATAAAAGTAGTTCTGTATTGAAAAATAATGTAAGTTTATCTACAGGAACAAATTTCTATACTATACATGGTAAGGAGCCAGCTTCTACTGCAATAAATAATTATGAATTAGCAGATTCTGGATTAAGTTCTAATGTTTCTGGAAATAGAGTTATTTCTGTATCTAAAGAAAATATTAATAGTGATTTTTATAAAAATAATGCTAATTTTGATGAAACTATATGGGATTTATCTAATACTTCTTTTGATCAATTGCCTAAACTAAAAAATGATGATCCAAATGGTGTTGATGCTGAAGTTGTGGATAATGGAAGTGTATATATTCCAGATCATAATAGAATAAAAAAAGTTTCTGGATATAGTAGTTCTAAAGAAATTTTATATCATAATATCTTTAAGTTAATGCCATATTATGATGCTAAGTATTTAGTAGAAGATGGTTCTAAATTTTCAGATAGTGATATTTTAAATACTAAAGTGATTAGATATGTAATGCCATATAGTAATGGTAAACTATTAACATATTTAACTAGTGAAAACTACAATGCTATTACTGATATCAAAGTTGTGTTTGATGATTATAAGATTAGTAATTATAAAGTTAGTTTTACTGAATTGAATCAAAATATTTCAATTTACAATATAGAAGAATTAGGAATTGCTTATGCTCCTAATAAATATGTTATAAAAAATGATTCTCCTATCATTGAGACGTTAAAAAAACGTATTGAAGAATTAGATTATGCTACGGTTCTTGAACCATTAACGCCAGCGGCTGATGCAAGACATTATAAAGATCATTATAATGAGGTTATTAAAGCTTCCTCATTAACTATTGCATTACAATTATTACAAAATGATGAAGAGAATGTCTTAACCATTAATAATGAAGTACTTAATAATAAAATTAGGGAACAATTAACTGATGGTGGAAGATTTGATAAGATGATTTATGCTTATAACTATTATGATAGATGGTATAGCTTTGAAATAGGTGGAGCTAGGGTATCTGATATTTTATTATTCGAAAATAAGATGTTTAAGGATACTAATAGACTTGATAATTTTGTTAATGAAGTACTTGTTGGTAATCTTGGAGTGAATGTTACTGATAGTTTCTTTAAAAGTAATATTGCTAAGTATACAGCTAGTTCAGAGTTAAAATATTTCCTAGATTATATTATTACTAATATCGGTGGCTATAGTGATGTTAATGATTGGTTTACTGAATATTTTGGAGCAAGAAATATTTTATCTGAATTTGGTGTAGATAAAAATCCTGATATTTTATATCGTGCTTGGTATCAGATTAAGAAAAATAGTAGAATGATACTTCCAATTATTACTCTGCCAGCTGATTGTACATATATCATTAGTGGACCTGTTCATTTACAAATTGGACCGTCACAGTTGTATCATAAAGATGTAAATACTGCTGCAGGAAGAGCTGCAGTTCAAAAAATCGTTAATGATCATGTAACTCTTGTAAAAAGACATTTGAGTACATTAGCTGGTTCATTTGATCCAGGAAAATGGAATAATTATTGTATTATGGTTTATGACTGTACTAAAATCATTACAGGTTATAAAAATTCATATTTTCCAGGTACTAATATTGTAATAGGTACTTCACCTGTATATACTCAAGGAAAGGTTGGACAAAATTATCCATTCTTCAAAAACTTTAGTGAGGTACTAGGTTTATGGCAACCTCCTGGAAATTCAGCGGGTGTTGGAAATACTGCAGGATTCTTATGGTTCCAAGCTAGGCCAGGACTAACAAACTACGATACTTGGACTCATGAATTTGAACATGCTTTATTTGATAAAATTATGTTATTCCAAGCTGGAACTAGATTTAAATACGGTCTTGAAACTCTTACTGAAGGTAATGTTCAACAAAATGGTGTTTGGAGTGAAAATAACCTTGTACAAGATGTTGGACCATATTATTTCAATACAACTTATGATTTAAATAAGGAAGGAAATGCAACTCAAAATTTAAGTCCTGATAGAATTGATACTAGAGAAAAATTAGAAAATTATTTTAAAGGACAACAGAATGCTTTAGACTTGCTTGATTATATTGAAGGTAAAGCCTTTATAAGATTAACACCAGAGCAACAAGCAAGAGTTGCGACAAGAATGAATCAGTCTGGCTCATGGTCTACTTGGGGAGCGATTACTGCAGCTCAAGCAGAACAAATGAATTTAACCTCATTAGAGTCTTTATATGATAATAGAATCATTATACGTCCAGAAAACGCATGGGGTGTCAGTGTAAGAGGTCTTAGTGTAATTAATAGTATTGGTCAAAATGATTATGGATTTGAGTCTGTTTGGGTAAATCGTTGGTATATCGGTCATAATGATAATGGTATTCCAGATGCATTTTCAGCAAAACGTAATTATTTTGAAATGCTTGGTTATGCAGGAGTGGATGGATATGTTACTTACGGAAGAGGAAGTACGAAAACAGATCTTGATGCTATTCAAAAAATTACAAAGTCTGTTACTGGAACAGCAATGAACTGGAAAGAATATAAGATGAGTAGATATGCTACTGTTGAAGAAAATATAAGAAACAATAAGTATATTGATGTCGATTATATGATTGAAAGATTCTATCAAGCTTTATCAAGTGATACGAATAGAAATGCAAGCTCAAGAACAAATCTTAGAAAAATATATTATCATTACTTAAAGAGTGTTACGAATGATTTTATTGATGATCCTCTTGGAACAACAGTTGAAGTAAATCATATTAAAACTGCAGAAGAATTAGTTGAAAAGCTTAATGCTGAACCATATGGTTATTATGTATTAGATAATGATATTGATTTCTCTCATATGACTACTAATGTTACAACAACATTTATGGGTAGATTAGATGGAAATGGTCATAAAATTATTGGAAATACTTTACCTATCTTTAATAAAATCAGATATGGTTATGTAGGAAATATTCATTTTGAAAATACTAATATACCAAAGACGATTAGTAATGCAGGTGCTTTGGCTTATAAAGCTGAGATGAGTACTGTTGAAAAAATAAATGTTACTAATTTAAAAATGAATTTTGGTGGAAGAAATGATTTAAGTTTAATTGGTGGAGCTGTAAGTAATGTAGTTACTCGAGATTGCTCTGTTGAAAAGTTTGCTTATCATATTACTTCAGCAGATGATATCTCTAAATTAAATGAAGATCCTAGTGGAATCTATATTATTGATAACGATATCGACTTTACAGGTAAAACTTATAGTGATGGATCTGTAGTTACTGGTCAATTTAATGGTACAATTAATGGAAATGGTCATACTTTAAGTAATCTTACAGATGCAAGTTTATTTGCAAACTTTAGAGGAACTGCAGAGAACTTTACTGTTAAAAACTTTAGTAATATTAATGCAAGTAGCAACTTTGTTGCAGCATTTGCTAAAGAAACATTTACATCTACAGTAAGAAATGTGAAATTTGAGAATATTACTTTATCAGGAGCAAATAATGTAGCTGTTCTTTCTGGAATGGATGGTCGTGAGAATGCTAATTCAGTATTTGAAAATATTTCTGTTAAAAATGCTGATGTTACTGGTAGTGGTGTATATGTATCAACATTTGTAGGACGTAAATATGGTGGAAAGATTTCTAATGTATTTGTTCAAGGTTCTCTTCATGTAACTTCAACAGAAAATGGAGGACTTGTTGGGGCATTACAACAAAATGGTACTATTGTAGAAAATGTTATTACGGATGTATCAGTTGATAAACCAAGAAATACTTATAATAATCTTGCAAATAGTGTATTTAATGCTTCTACTATTGGTAATATTTATAATACTCCAGTTGTTAAAAATAGCATTGCTTTTGGTAATATGACTGGATATGTTGCAACGGATGGTACCAAGTTTATACCATATAAATTTACTGGAGCCGTTGAATCACAAGTCCGTGAAGTTTTAAATAATTGTTATGAAGTTTTAGAAGAGACTGGTTCAAGTAGAGTTAGTGATAATACTCAAGGAAAACTTAACAGTATTTCTAAAAATAATTTAAATGCACAATTTTATAAAAATCTAGGTTTTGATGAAACTCTTTGGAATTTAGATAATATTTCTGCTAAGGGATATCCTATACTTAGATAACTATAAGATAATTAATCATAAAAAAGATATACAATAAATGTTGAATTGGTCAACAAAAGGTATATCTTTTTTTCATTAAATTTTTTTGCGTTCATAAACTTTATAGGGGGAAGATTATGACAGAAGAAAATAAAGAATTAGTTATCTGTGTATATGATGATAATGCACCATCCATCAATGAAGTAATACTTGAAGCTTTTGAAAAGTATTTAAAGTCCACTTTATTCAAGGCGAAAGATTTATAAATTCTTGCATTAGTGATTCATTTGAAAATGCTTTTATTGATTCATTATGCAAGTTGATTAAGAGAAAGAAAGTGAGGTTTTAAATGTAACGAAACAAACATATCGGGTAGGAGCTTATTTAAGACTTTCCATAGAGGATAAAAAGGGAAATTTTGAAAGTACTAGTATTGCTAATCAAAGAGTTTTCATAAGAGAATATGCCAAAAAAAATGGGATTGAGATATATGATTATTATGTAGATGATGGCTGTTCTGGGGGAAATTTTGATAGACCTGAATTTAAAAGACTTATCAATGATATTGAACATGGTATTATCAATTGCGTTATAACAAAAGATATGTCTAGGCTTGGAAGAGAGTTTATAGAAACAGGGAATTATGTTTTTAAATATTTTCCAGAACATAACATTAGATATATTGCTATATTAGATAATTATGATACTTTAAATCCCAATGGATCTGAAGATATGTTACCTTTTAAAGCAGTTATTAATGATATGTATTTAAAGGATATATCAAAGAAAATTAAAAGTGTAAGACATAATATGATGAAGAATGGTGATTTTGTTTCTGGAACTGTTCCTTATGGCTATAAGAGAGCTAGTGAGAATAGTAAAAAGCTGGTTATAGATGAATATGCTGCACAAATCGTAGTTCAGATTTTTGAAATGAAAGATTATGGTAAGACGGATGGGATGATTGCAAGATATTTAACTGATCAAGGAATATTACCTCCAGATGTTTATAGTGGGAAAAAACTAAAAAAGACAACTATTACTACTCATTTATGGAAACCATCTACAGTAAAACATTTATTACAAAATGAAAATTATATTGGAACTTTGATACAAGGTAAATATGAAAAAGTGAGTCTTAAATCAAAAAAGAAGAGATTACTTCCTAAAAGTAAATGGATTATTAAAAAAAAAGCAATTCCTGCATTGGTCTCTAATGAGTTATTTGAACGAGTGAATTCTTTCAAAACAAAAAGTGATATAAGGTATAGAAAATATGACTATTTATTAAAAGGAATCGTTTTATGTGCTGATTGCGGTTGTACTATGTCTGTGAGAAGAGTTAAGAAACAAAAGGATTCTGATATTGTTACACCAATTTATTTATGCAGAACTTATGCAGCTTATAGAAATGGCGTTTGTTCCATGCACTATTATAGAGAAGAAGACTTAAATGACATTATATTGAGCAAAATTAGAGCTATTTTGTTGAAGTATTATAGAGAAGAAGATTTATCTAAAAAATATGAGACTGTTTTGGGTGCTGCTGATATGATGAGGAAATATACAACCTCTTTTCTGCGTGCTAAATCTCAAATCATTACGATTGATAAAGCAATTAGTGATTTATATAAAGATAAAGCATCTGGTATTCTATCTACAGAAGAGTTTGTTGGAATTAAAAAGGAGCTAGAAAAGGACAGAAGAGAATATGATGCTAAAATATCTGATTTAGAAACTTTAATTAGCGAATCTAAAAGGGTACTCGTAGATGATAAAACGAAGCAAAAGTATATTCATGATTTTTTGAAAGTCAAAAATTTTGATAAAGAAATGATTAAAATGTTTGTGAATAAAATAGAAATTAAAGAGGATAAAACAGTAAAAATATTCTTTCATTTTAGCCTTGATGGAGGCAATTAATGTCTAATCGGTTAACAGTTGCTTATGTAAGATTATCTAAAGAGGATATAAATAAAGAGGATATAAATAAGTTCAATGAGTTTTCTTCAAGTATTTATAATCAGTTAGCAATCATTCAATCTTATACTAATGAAATAGGACTTCATATTGATAAAGAATATATTGATGATGGATATTCGGGAGCTAATTTTGATAGACCAGCATTTGAAAAGTTAAAAGAAGATATTGAAAGAGGAATTATTGGAACTGTTATCACGAAAGATTTATCTAGGCTTGGGAGAAATTTTATTGAAACTGCTTATTATATCGTAGATTATTTTCCTAGAAATCAGGTTAGATATATTGCTATTAATGATCAGTTTGATAGTGATAGTTCTGATATTCATGACCAACAAATAATGATGGAAATCAAAGCATTGATTAATGATTGGTATGTGAAAGATGTGTCAATTAAAAGAAAACAAGTAGCATCTACTAAAACAGAAGATGGACAATTTATTGGAGTTATCGCACCTTATGGTTATAAAATAAAAAAGGAAAATGGAAAACGAACATTAGAAATTGATGAGTATTCAGCTGGAATTGTAAAAAGGATATTTACTGAAATAGCAAGTGGAAAGACAAGAAGTGAAGTAGCTGAAGAGTTAAACAAAGATAAGATAACACCACCCATTATCTATATGAATATGACGCAAAGTAAAAAGAAAAAATATTATTTTGATTGGTCGGATAAAATAGTTTATCGAATTCTAAAGAATAAAACGTATTTGGGTAAAATTGTGAAAAGAAAATCTTCTAAGAAGGATTATCATCAAAAGAAAAGAAATTTTATTCCAATAAGAGATAGAGAAACCATAGATAATTGTCATCCTGTAATAATAACCGAAGAGTTGTTTCATGCTGCAAATAATCAATTAAAAACAATGAAGCGAAAAGAAAAAATTGATTATAATGGTTTATTTAGTAAATTAGTAATTTGTGGTGAATGTGGCAATATTATGACTGTTTGCAGAAGAAAAAGAGAAAATGGTAATATTAGATATTATTTTGCATGTACAAGAGTAAAGGATAGATGCCATTGTTCTAATAGGAGCATTGCAGATTCTAAAATTCAATTCATTGTTACTAACACTTTAAAAGATTTCATTCATTCATATATTGATAGAGATGAGATAATTAGAAAAGCAGCAAAGATTTTATTAAAAGAGGAAAGACCTAATTTAAAAATTGCTAACTTGAAAGAAAAGATAGAACTTCATAATACTAATGTTAGAAACTTATATTTAAAAAAAACAAAGGGGGAAATTAGTTTAGATGAATTTATTGAAAAAAAGGGATCAGAATCATTCCAAAAGGAACAATCTGAAAAGCTATTGAAAGAAGTCATAAAGTCAAAAAATGAGGATTTAAGAAAACAAGAATTGAAAGAAAAATATAATCAGTTTATAAACAGTGGTTATTTAATCCATCAAATTATAAGCTACTTTATAGATAATTTAATTATTTATAAAGATGATACGATACAGATTTCGTTTAAGTTTAAAATAGAAAAAACAAAAGAAATTAAATTATATTAAGAAATGTTTTGTTACTTGTTAACTGAAAAAATGAAAATATAAAATAATTATAATATTTAGGTTACTTAACAAGTATCAGCAGATGGTGATAGTGAGTATTTAGAACGTTGTCTAAATTTTTATCGAAAAAATAACGTATTTGCAGTTGGCAAAAAAATTAGTGAAAGTGAAATAGCAACTAAAATTCATTTATTGTTATTAGAGTATCAGCCAGATATTGTTATTATAACAGGCCATGATGCTTATTATAAAAAGAAAGGTGATATTCATAATATACGTAATTATAAGAATACAGAGAATTTTGTGAAAGCTGTTAAAGAAGCAAGAAGATTTGAGAAAAGTCATGAAAAATTAGTAATTATTGCTGGTGCATGTCAAAGTAATTATGAGGAATTAATTAAGGCTGGAGCTAATTTTGCTTCTAGTCCAAAACGGGTAAATATTCATGCATTAGATCCTGCTATTATTGCTTCAACAATTGCAATGAGTGAACGTAATAAACCTATAGATTTGGTTGGATTACTTGATAAAACAAAATATGGAAAAGATGGAATGGGTGGACTTATGTGTAATGGTCTAATGTATGTAGGTTATCCCAGATGAAAGGAAAAAAATGAATATTGAGATTATAAAAGAAGAAATGCGTAAGCATGTTTCAGAAAGTGTAGAAGTCTCTATTTTTGGACTTCGTAATAAAAAAGAATATTTTATTGGTACTATTTCTAAAATGTATCCTTATATTTTTACTGTACGAGTAAATGGGGTTGAAAAAAGTTTTAATTATGCGGATATAATAACTGGTGAAGTTCAAGTAAAGTACTTGTAAAAAATATTGATTTCATAAATTATCTGCTATATTATATAAGTAAGTTTGATTAAAACTTTAGAAGGAGTGTAACAATGAAGATTACATCAGTAAGCGTTCGTAAAATTGAAAAAGAAGGCTCAAAAATGAAAGGAATTGCATCTGTTTTAATCGATGATTCTTTTGCTATTCATGATATTCGTATTATAGAAGGAAATAATGGATTATTTATTGCAATGCCAAGTAGAAAAACAGCAACAGGAGATTATAGAGATATTGCACATCCAATTAATCAAGATGTTCGTAAAACTTTTGAAGAAGCAATTTTTGAAGAATACAATAAATGCGAAGATGCTGAATAATTAAAAAGAGGTTTTTAAAAAACTTCTTTTTTTTGCATAATTTTAAATATTGTGCATAGTCTTTGTTAGGAGGAACTATGATAGATAAGAATATTGAAGAGATTATTACTAGTAATCATGAAGTAAAAATAATGGATCGTCGTCAAATTTATTTAAGTGGTGTTAAAAAAATAAGTAGTTTTGATAATGAAGAGTTTTTATTAGAAACAACAATGGGGGCATTATTACTTAAGGGTGAAGGGTTAGAAATATTGAGATTAGATACTCATGATGGAAATGTACGTATTAAAGGAAAGATTAATAGTTTTACTTATTTAGAAGGAAAAGAAAAAATGAAGGAAGAATCAGTATTTGCAAAGTTATTTAAATAAATGAGTTATCAACTTCAGTTACTTTCCTTTTTGGTATCTTTTTTGTTTGGTATCTTTTTTTCTTTTACAAGTAGATTTCATTATAATTTGGTATTTTCTTTAAAAAGTGTGTTACGTTATTTATTAACATTTTTATATATTTTAGATATTTCTTTAATTTATATATTACTTTTGTATTATATTAATCATGGAATTTTGCATATTTATTTTGTTTTTATAACTTTTATTGGGTATTTTGTAGAGAAACATCTAACTTTGACTGTTAAAAAGTATGTAAAGTTTGTTCCTTGGATTGCGAAGTATTTTCACAAATGATATAATAAGATACAATAAGGTGATAGAATGAAAAAGAGGGTTTCTTCAAAAGTAAAGCGTCGTCTTTGCTTGTTGTCTTGTGTACTTATTTTGATGATTAGTGTTTTTATAGGAACTATTTTTCAAGATTGGGTACAGATTATGCAAAATAAAAGTATGTTAGCAGATTTAAATTCACAGTATAATGAGTTACTTGATCAAGAAGAGTCTTTAAATTCTGAAGTTACTAAACTTCATGATATCGATTATGTTGCAAGATATGCCCGAGAAAAATATATGTATTCATTACCTAATGAAATTATAATTAAAATACCAAATAGTTCAAATTAAGAAAGATTTTCTTTCTTTTTTTTTCCTTTTCTATTAGAATATATGCTGAAGTGATTATATGACAAAGCAAATTCATTTACAAAATGTTGGTATTTCCATTAAAAACAGGGTTCTTTTTGATCATTTTACATTTGATCTTTGTGAAGGTAGCAATGTTTGTTTAATTGGATCAGAAGGAGTAGGAAAAACTTCTCTTTTACGTGCTATTCTTGGTCAAATCACATATCATGGGGAGATTCTTAAAGAAGCCACGTGTCGTGGTGTTTTAAAAGATAATCTTAAAGATGATATTTCTATTATTGATTATTTACATCTTGATCAATTGGATGAAGAAACAAAACAAGAAATGCAAACTTTTTTGGATTTAAAATCTTTATTGTATCCAGTAAATAAATTAACAAAAAAATATCAAATTAAAGTTTTAATTTTAGAGCAAGTATTGCAAAATCCTAGGTTTTTATTTCTTGATGATATATTATTCGATTTTAGTAATAGAGAAAAAAAAGAATTAATTTCTTTTTTACAGAAAAGAGAAATTACTACATTTTATGTTACAAGTAATTTAGAAGATGCATTGTTATTTTCTTATATATTGGTAATGGGTCATGAAGGAATTTTAATGGAAGGATCGGCAATGGCAGTATTAAAAGAAGAAAAAATTTTAAAACGTTTGGGTTTTTCATTACCTTTTTTTCTAGATTTATCTTTACAACTTAAAAGCTATGATTTAATTCACGATATATATCTTAATCCAAAGGAGTTGACAGAAAATTTATGGAAGTTCAATTAAAGAATTTTATAAAATCTGGTAATATTATTTCTTTTGTAAATTTTTCAGGATCTTTCCAAAAATTAAAGAATAATAAAAAAATCTCTTATATAATCGATGATAAGTTTCATCAAAATATAAGTGTTCGTAAGTATTTAGAAAAAAAATTAGGTACTTTTTCACACAGTAAATATGTAGATGCTTGTAAAATGGTTTTATTGGATCCTGAAATTATAAATGGTAATGTAAGTAAAATTTCTTCTACTGAGGCCAAAAAATTAAGGTTTGTAGAAGCTTTACTTTTGAATTCTGAAACATTTTTGTTTGTTAATTTTGAACAAGGTTTTGTTTTTAAAAGTCGTTGTTATTTTCAAAAGCTATTTAAAAAATTAATAAAGTATGAAAAATGTATTATTTTAGTTACAAATGATTTAACATTTTTAATGGATGTACCTTCTAAATTAGTTTTGTTTGAAAAAAATAATTATTTAGAAATTAGTGATTTTTATGATGAACGTTTATATCAATATGTTGAAATGCCAAATGTAATCTTTTATGTAAAATATTTAGAAATGAGAGGTATTAAGATGGAACATTATTTAGAATCAAAAGAAGTTTTAAAAGCGATTTATCGTAGTGTTACATCGAAAGAGAGCTTATGAGATATTTTTTTAAAATTTCATACGATGGAAGTAAATTTTATGGGTTTCAAAGATTGAATGATAATAAAACTATTCAAAAAGTTTTGGAAGACGCATTAACGAAAGTTGATCAAAGTCCAGTTTTGATTAAAGGAGCAGGAAGAACGGATCGTGGGGTTCATGCAAATGGACAAGTAGTACATTTTGATTTAAAACATGATATTCCAGAGGATGGATTAAAATCGATTGTGAATAAGCTTGTTGGTCCTTATATTAATATAAAAGAGTGTAAAAAGGTATCAGATGATTTTCATGCAAGATTTTCTGTAAAGCAAAAAACTTATCGTTATCGAATTTATTTAGGTGAGTATGATCCTCAAATTTATGATTATGCTTTTGAATTATGTCAAACGATAGATATTGATAAAATGAAGGAAGCTAGTCAATACTTCTTAGGTGTTCATGATTTTCGAATGTTTGTTAGCGGGGAACGTTTAAATTATATGTCTTTAATTTATGATATTTCTTTTAAGCAAACGGATGAATATTTAGATATTATTTTTGTTGGAAAAAGTTTTTATCGATATATGATACGTAATATGGTTGGAGCTTTACTAGATATTGGTCTTGGTAAGCGTGAGATTGAGGAAATAAAATTTGCCTTGGATGGTGATAGTAAGATTAAACAGTTTTCCACAGCGATAAGTAATGGCCTTTATTTAGATAGTATAGAATATTAAATATTTTTTCTATTTTATGAATATTTTAGTGTGATAATAATATATTTGTAAATAAAGAAATTTGTTTAAAAATAAAGTAATATTTTTAAATTTATAGCTTTATTTAAGTAAAGTATTCGAAAATGACAGTAAATGCGTTATTTTGTTTGACTTTTAGGCAATACTCGCATATAATTTTAATCGGTACATTTTATTTGTTTTGATCTATTTAGCCCTGGGAAAGTGAACATAGAGAGAAACGATGAAAGGAAATTGTTATGAGTACATTTTTACAAAAAAAAGAAAATATTGAACGTACATGGTATGTTATTGATGCAGCAGGAAAACCACTTGGACGTGTTGCTTCAAAAGTTGCTACAATTTTAAGAGGAAAACATAAACCTACTTATACACCATATGTTGATTGTGGAGATTATGTAATTGTAATTAATGCAGAAAAGGCTATTTTAACGGGAAATAAGTTAAATGATAAGATGTATTATAATCATAGTGGATATCCAGGAGGACTTCGCGAACGTAATGCGAAAACTATGATTAATAATTATCCAGAAGAAATGATGGAAAGAGCTATTAAAGGAATGCTTCCTCATAATAGACTTGGAAGAGCTATGGGTAAAAAATTATTTGTTTATCGTGGTGAAGATCATAAACATGTTGCACAAAAACCTGTAGAACTTAAATTAGATTAGGAGGAACAAAAATGGCAAAACAAAGTTGGAATGCTACTGGACGTAGAAAACAATCAAGTGCTCAAGTTATTTTAACTAGTGGTACTGGTAATATAATTGTTAATGGTGTAGATGTAAATGAATATATGCCTTATCAGACTTTAGTTATGGATTTAAAACAACCACTTGTTTTAACGAATAATGAAAATCGTTTTGATATTACTGTAACTGTTAAAGGTGGTGGATTCTCTGGACAAACTGGAGCTATCCGTTTAGGTATTGCTAGAGCTCTTATGCTTTTTGATGCTAATACTGATCAATCTAGAGATGATTCTTATCGTAAGATTTTAAAAGCTAATGGTATGATTACAAGAGATCCACGTGTGAAAGAACGTAAAAAATATGGACTTAGAAAAGCACGTAGAGCACCACAATTTAGTAAACGTTAATATTTTTCTTGGAAACTCCTTTATGGAGTTTTTTTCTTGTAAAAATATGTTTTATATTTTATTTTCTCTTTTCCTAAAATTTTAATTATGATAGGATTAAAATAGGTGATAACATGAAATTTCGTAAAACTTTATTTTTTGAAATTCCTAGTAAAGATTTTATTATGCCAGTTTATACTGAAGAAGATGTGAATATTTTAAAATCATTTTTAGATGAAGATGAGGTGCAGTTTTCCATAGGGTTTAAAACAAAAGAAGATTTAGAAGGATTTTATTTTATTGGTCAAGTTAAAGAATTTACTGATGTATTTTGTTTAAAAGATTTTCCTATAGTTTATAGAAAACGAATTATGGATGTATTAAAAGGTCTTAATGATAATCCTATTTATATGTCAATTGATGAAGAAATGTGTTTAGTAAAAATGATAGTATATTTCAAAATGACCAAAAAAGGCCCTAAATCTTTTATTGTAGATTATAGTGAAGAAATGCTTGAAAAATTAGAAAATCAAGGAATTAGTGATTATTATATTAAAGAAATTCCTGTTTATAAAATAGGAAACTATGAACAACGTTACTATTACATGGAGGAAGAAATTTTTTATAAATTAAAAAATCCAAATTTTTAAATATGTGGATAACTATTTTTCTTTTCTAATAATTATTTAATTGCATAGAATTATTATATGAAACGATATGATTTAATAATTTTTGTAATTTTTGCTTTACTATTTTGTTTGTTTTCTTTTCCTGTTGTGGAAGCTCATTTGCCTTTAAGTGGTAAAGTTATTTATGTAGATCCAGGCCATGGTGGAGTTGATCCAGGTAGTGTAGTAGGAGAGATTTATGAAAAAAATATAAATCTTTCTATTTCAAAGTTTTTGGAAAAAGAATTGGTAAAATATGGTGCTAATATATTTTTAACAAGAGATGGAGATTATGATTTGGGGAGTCCAAATGTAACTTATCGTAAAAAAAGTGATTTTGATCAACGAATAAAAAAAATAAATCAGAGTAAAGCTGATTTATATATTTCTATTCATTTGAATACTTTAACGAATAAAAAGTATTATGGTCCTCAAGTTTTTTATTTAAAAGGTGATGATAAAAGTAAAGAGATTGCTTTTCAGTTACAGAAATATTTAAATGAAAAGCTTGAAAGTGATCGTGAGATAAAACCGATACCTAAAGAGACTTATATGTATTCGAAATTAAATATTCCTGGAGTTTTAGTAGAGTGTGGATTCTTATCTAATTCTGCAGAGCGAGAGAAGTTGATAACAGAAGAGTATCAACAGAAGTTTGCATCTATTTTAGCAGAAGGGATACAAAATATTAATTTTTAAAAAATTTATATTCTTCTTTTTTGTGCCAGTTTAATCCAGTTGTATAGGATTTATCTCCCAGATTATTAAGATAGTCTTCTAAATTAATTTTGTTGTTGATAACTTTGTCTGTTAAATCAAATAGGAAAAGTGCTTCTTTTAAAGCTTTTTGATATAAGTCATCAAACGATTCTGTACTAGTTATAGTATTATCAATAGGATTAGACCATAATTCATGTGATCTGTTTAAATAAGATACTTCAGGCTTTTTAATAAAAAAGCTTAAATTTTGATATTTAGTAAAATTTTTAAAAAATATTTTATCAAAAAGTTTATAACTACTTTTTTTAAATCCATAATGGTCAGTAACTAAATATTTTAAGATTCGTCTTCCTTGTTTTGCACTTTTTTCATAAATAGTACCAATATTTTTTTGATGAAAAGTTTCTGCAAAAACATTATTCATAAGATGTTTTAAAGTAGGTGATAATGTTTTGTTTGGTAAAAGCGTATCGGCAATGTTTGCACGAAATAGTGGGGCGTTTCTTTTTTCTTGATATAAGACTGCATCAATTGATACTTCTATTTTTTCATGATTTCCTCGATATTTATAATTGGGAGATTCATGGTCCATCCATCCAGCATGAAAAATAATAAATGGATGGCAATTTGAATCTAAAACGTAGTGCGTTAGTGACCCATATAGATAAGCAAGTATTTCAGGATTATTTTGTAACTTTTCTTTTTTTATTTGTAAAATAATATTTTTAAAGTATTCATTTGTATGAGTGCGTTGAGCAATATTTCCAAATAATCTTATATTTGCCCCTTTTTTTAAAGAAAATAAATTGTAATAAAATAAATTATCAAAACTTTGTGCAAAAATGTGATATGTTTCTAAAGATGTGGATAAGCTTTTTTTAATGCGTTTTAATGTATTATTTCTTACGTCTTCTGAAAATAAGTAATGGGTAACTATAGAAGGCATTTTTTCACCAACCTTTCACAAAATTATAACATAAGGATCACGGAAAAAATATAGAATGATATAGAGCTTTGTGATATAATTTCTTTAAACTATGGGGTGACTTAGTCATATGGAGAAAATATTTAAAACACTAGATGAACAGATATCTATATTACAAAGTAAGGGATTAACTATTCCTGATGAAAATTATGCAAAAGAAATATTATTACGAGAAAATTATTTCTTTTTAAGTGGCTATCGTCATTTGTTTATAGGTAATGAAAGTACTCGATCTTTTCTTCCTGGAACAACTTTTAATGAACTTTATTCATTATTTTATTTTGATCGTCATATTCGTAATATTTTATTTCGTAATCTTTTAATTATTGAAAATAATATAAAAAGTATTATGGCTTATCATTTATCTATGAAATATGGAATTAGAGAAGAACAATATTTAAAACAACAAAATTTTGTGAGAGATGTAGATAGAAAACGTCAAGTAAATGATTTATTAAAAAAATTGAAACGACAAATACGAATTAATGGAGGACAACATCAAGCTACTCAACATTATATTGAACATTATGGATATATTCCATTATGGATTGTTGTTAAAATTTTATCTTTTGGTATCGTTGGAGAGTTTTATTCCATACTAAAGACAGATGATCAAAGAGCGATAGCAGAATTTTTTCAAGCAAAAGCAGAAAATTTGCTTATTTGGTTGCCAATATTAGCTAATTATCGTAATTTGTGTGCACATGAAGATGTTTTATATGATCATAAGGCACAACGTCAAATTATGGATAGTCATTTTCATAAATTATTAAATATTTCTAAGATTAATGGAGATTATATTTATGGTAAAGATGATTTGTTTGCTTTAATTATTATTTTAAAACGAATGCTTAGAGCAGATGATTTCTATTTAATGATGGAAAACTTAGATTATGAAATTAATTTATTGGCAGGAAAACTTAAAACTATTTCAATTGATAAGGTTTTAGATCGAATGGGATTCCCAGCAAATTATAAAGAAATTGTGAGGTTATAGAAATGAAAAATGATAAATTAAAAAATGTTTTGTTGTGTTTTGTTTCAGGTATTATTGGAGCTGGATGCTTTTTTGGTGGTATGTATTTTTTTCCAGAATCTTTTGGTAAAGTAGTGACAGAAACTGTAGAAAAAACAGTTGAAACTCGAAATGTTACTATTAATGATACTGGTATTGCGGAAGCTGTAGATAAAATTTATGACGCTGTAGTAGTTGTTAAAAATTATAAAAAGCAAGAATTGTATTCTACTGGAACAGGGTTTGTTTATGAAGTCGATGGTAATACTGCTTATATTTTAACAAATCATCATGTTATTGAAGGCGGAAGTGAAGTCTATGTTCAATTTACTGATGGTAAGACTATTAAAACAAAAGTAGTTGGTAGTGATAAATATGCTGATATTGCGGTTCTTAGTATAGATGCAAATGATTCTGTTAAAATTGCAAGTATTGGTTCTAGTGAAGAGGTAAGAGTTGGTGATACTGCATTTGCGGTAGGTGCTCCGCTTGATGCTACAACATATTCAGGGACTGTTACAAGAGGTATTATTTCAGGTAAAAATCGTATGGTAAGTGTTTCTTTAAATAATAACAATGTTAGTGATTGGGTTATGAGTGTTCTTCAAACAGATGCAGCAATTAATTCTGGAAATAGTGGTGGACCTCTTTCTAATGCGAATGGTGAGGTAATCGGTATTACATCACTAAAGTTGGTAAATTCTGGAGTAGAAGGTATGGGATTTGCTATTCCTATTGAAACTGCTATGGAGTATGCTCATAAAATTATGAAAGGCGAGAAAATTGAAAGACCTTATTTAGGCGTTTCAATGGCAAATTTAAGTGATGCGAGACAAGAATATTATCCGCGACTTGAAAATTTAGGAGTAACTAGTGGAGTTTTCATTAATTCTGTAGAAAAGGGAAGTCCTGCAGAAAAAGGTGGACTTAAAGTAGCTGATGTAATTATTCGAGCAGATGGTGAAGAAGTAACTTCAATGGCATATTTAAAATATCTTTTATATGAACATGAAATTGGTGATGAAATTAGTTTGACCGTTTATCGTGATGGAAGTGAACAAGATTTATTGATAAAATTAACTGAAGTAAGTAGTAATTAAATTTGGATAGCGCTTAAGCTATCTTTTTTATTAACCTTTAAGGATGTTATCTGCGGTAGCAGATAATCAAAAAACCAC
>CAJUNF010000002.1:0-26053 GCA_910587775.1 uncultured Bacilli bacterium
CATAAGAACCTATTACCAAACGTCTTTTAATTAATGGTGAAAAACCTTTGGTTCGATGTTCTTTTATCATTTCAAATACGTCACTACTTTCTTCTTGCGGTCCAAAAATAATACCTGTTAAATTAGATAAATTACTAGTAGCTTCGGCACAAGAAATACATGTATAAACAGATGGAATAGCTTCTAAAAGTTCACGACTTAAAGACTCTTCACAAATTAGAATTCCAAGTTCGGAAGCTTTTTCTTTTAATTCTGCAAATTGTTTTAAGGTTTGTTTTAATTCTTCACTTGGATTTTCATAAGAATCAATATGAACAAGTTCTTTAAAATAAAATAATTTTTTTGGTTCCTTCTTTTGATAATTTAAGGCATCCACAAGTTTTATAGAAGAAGAATCAAAAGAAGTCATATCTTTTTCATCTTTACCTTTAATCACATCAACTACTAAAGCTGCATCATAAACACTCCTTGTAAGAACTCCAACATGGTCTAAACTACTTGCAAAAGGATATACTCCATATCTAGAGATCATTCCATAAGTTGGTTTATATCCTACAATTCCACAATATGCTGCAGGTTTTCTAATTGAATCCCCTGTATCTGTACCAATGGCAAATGGTACTACTCCCGCTGCAACACAAGCGGCAGATCCAGCACTTGATCCTCCTGCTTGTAAAGATTCATCCCATGGATTTTTGACAACCCCAGTATGACCAGTTGTTCCAGTAGCACCAAGTCCAAATTCATCCATAACTGTTTTTCCGATACATACAGCCCCTGCTTCTTTTAATTTTTGATAAACAGTAGCATCATAAACTGGAATATAGTTTTTTAAAGTGTTAGAAGACCCCGTAGTTAAAATTCCTTTGGTAGAAATATTATCTTTTAATGCATATGGAATATTTTGTAATATTCCAGAGTGTGTTTCTACAGGATCTAAAATAGTTACAAAAGAATTACACTTTTCTTGGTTTTCTAAAACACTTTTCATAGTATTTTGAAATAAATCCTGAACAGTTAATTCTCCATTTTGTATACGTTCTTTTATTTTTAAAATTTCACTCTTCATTCCTTCACCACCTTTGGAACGATTATTGTTGTCAAATTTTTATGACTTGCATTTTTTAATACATCTTCTTGTGCTAATTCTTCTACATCATCATCATTTCTTAGTATTATATCTTCTAAGGGAAAAGGATGAGTCATAGCTTCAACACTAGCAATATCTGCAATTGCATTAATCTTATCCATATTGCGTTCAATTTCTTCAAACTCATCCAAAACCATTTTATTTTCTTCTTCACTTAATCCAATAAGTAACTTACTAGCTAGCTCACTAACTAACTCTTTTGTAAAACAACTCATACATCCTCCTTAAAATTCACAGCTACCTGGAGTTCTTGGAAAAGGTATTACATCACGAATATTCTCAACACCTGTTAAATAAATTAAAAGGCGTTCAAATCCCATACCAAATCCTGAATGAACACAAGTACCAAATTTTCTTAAATTACAATACCAATCAATACTTTCTTTATCTACGTTCATCTCATCAATACGAGCGATTAATTTATCATAATCTTCCTCTCTTTGACTTCCACCCATTAATTCTCCAGCACCTGGAATTTCTAAATCAACTGCTGCTACTGTTTTTCCATCAGGATTTACTTTCATATACCAAGCTTTAATATCTTTTGGCCAGTCTGTAATGAAAACAGGACCATGAAAATACTCTGTAATAAAACGTTCATGTTCTTTTGCTATATCTTCTCCATATTCTGGAGTAAATTCAAATTCTACATTAGCATTCTTTAAAATAGTAATTACTTCCTCATGTGTAACACGAGTAAATTGACTACTTACTAAATCTTCTAATTTTTTCTTAAGACCTTGCTCTTGAAATTTATCTAAGAAAAGAATTTCATCACTCGCAAGCTCTAATACATAAGAAACAACAAACTTAAGCATTTCTTCTTCAATGTTCATTAAATTTTCTAAATCACAAAAAGCAATTTCTGGTTCAATCATCCAAAATTCATTGGCATGTGTTTTCGTATTAGAGTTTTCTGTACGGAAAGTTGGCCCAAACGTATAAATACGACTAAAAGCCATGGCAAAAGCCTCTCCCTGTAATTGTCCACTTCCTGTAATAAATGCTGGCTTATGGAACAAATCTTTACTATAATCAACAACACCTTCACTCATTGGAACATTAGACATATCAAATGTAGTTACCTTAAACATTTGATCTTCTCCTTCACAATCAGCAGTTGTAATAAGTGGTGTATGTGTATAAATATAGCCTTGATTTTGAAAATAAGTATGAATTGCCATTGCAGCTACACTACGAATGCGAAAAACTGCTTGAAATAAATTAGCTCTTGGTCTTAAATATCCAATACTTCTTAAAAATTCTGGAGTATGTTTCTTAGGTTGTAGTGGATAATCTTCTGGACAATCTCCAAGTAAAGTAAAATCTTTTATCACAACTTCATAATCTTGACCAGCACCACTTGACTCTTGAAAAGTTCCACTTACTAAAATAGAAGAACCAACTCTTAAACTCGATAATTCTTTAAAATGGACATTTTCTTTATCATAAACAAGTTGTAAAGAATTAAATTGTGTTCCATCAGAAAAAGTAATAAATCCAAAATCCTTTTGTGGACGATGATTTTTTACCCAACCATGAAGAGTTATTTCTTTTCCAAGTAAATCTTTTTCTTTTCCTTTTAAATCTCTTAAATACATAAAATCATTCCTTTCTCATACTTTAGTCTTACGGATTTAACCTTGTTGGTCCACGATACACATAGGTTGCTTCACGAATATTATCAATATTAAATAAAAGCATTAATAAACGTTGAAGACCTATTGCAAATCCACCATGTGGAGGCATTCCATATTTAAAAAACTCTAAATAAAAATCTAAACTTTCTAGTGAGATTCCTTTTTCTAACACTTGATTTTTTAAAATATCCAGACGATGTTCTCTTTGAGCTCCAGTTGTAATCTCAATACCACGGAACAATAAGTCATAACTACAAGTATTCCCATTTTCATCAAGCATATGATAAAAAGGTCTTGCAGCAAAAGGAAATTCAGTTACAAAAATAAACTCTGTTCCAAAATTTTCTTTGGCATATTTACATAACAAATTCTCTTCTTTTCTTTCAAAATCATCTTCTTTTTCTCCAATATAATGGAATTTCTCTTTCAAAATCTTTTTAGCTTCTTGAAAAGTAATACGTGCAAAAGGCTTCTCTAAATCTGTCATTTTTACTTTAAATTCTTTTTCTGTATCTTCACCATATTTTTCATATACCTTTGAAATACCATATTTTAACCATGCTTCTTCAAAATCCATGACTTCTTGATAATTTGAAATCCATGACATTTCAACATCAGCCATATTAATTTCTGTAGCATGATAACTAGTATGAGAATTTTCAGCTCGAAATGCTGGACCTATTTCAAATACTTTATCAAATCCAGAAGCCATGGCCATTTGTTTATAAAATTGAGGTGATTGTGACAAATATGCCTTTGTTCCAAAATAATCTAAAGAAAATAATTCTGCACCACTTTCCGCAGCGGCACCACTGATCTTTGGAGAATGAATTTCCATAAAATTATTTTGAATACAATATTCTCTTAAACTATGCTCTAATAATGTAGCAATTTGAAATAATAGATGATTGTCACTTCGTCTTAAATCAACAAAACGATAATCTAATCTTGTTTCTCTCAAACTATTATCCTTCTTATTATAATCAAAAGGAAGTTCTGATTCACTTTTAGAAGTAACCTCAATTTGACTTGGAATAATTTCTTTTCCACCCATTTTTACTGCTGGAGATTCCTTTAAAACACCGCTTATTTTTAAAGTAGACTCTAAAGTAACATCTCCCATAATTTCTACAAGATGCTGATTTTCTTCATTTTTTTCAATAGTAACCTGTACTTTTCCAGTTCCATCTCTTAAAATCAAAAACATAACATAAGGTAAATCTCGCACCTTTTCTAAAAAACCTTGAAACTCAATTTCTTGGTCATAATAACGTTCTAATTCATTAACAAATATTTTTTTCAAAATTTTTCCTCCTTTGGTTCAATCAATGTTTTAGTAAGAGAAAGAACCATTTGTTCAGTTAAATGCTCTCCATAAACATCAATATATGGATCAAAATAGTCTTGGAAAGCAGAAAATAATTCTCTATAAACACTTACTCGGTTTAAATATTCAATATACAAATCCACTAACTTTTGATATTTTAAAATTCGTGGATTTGTATATTCTATATCGTTTTTCGTTTGTTTCGTCGACGTTTTAGAATATTTATTATCAGAAAATTTAGTTTTTTCTAAAGGAAACAAAATTTCACCACTTAAAATCCTTCGCAAAAATAAATCATCAGAATAATCTGTATTAAATCCACGTCGTTGAAGCATTGAATAAATAAATTGCTTCTGCATTTCTAATTCCTTTGGATCAAAACTAGGATCATATTTTCTATTCAAATAAATTTCAATATAACGTTTAATAGAAGCATCACTTTCTGGTAAACAGACACTTCTTTTTTTATTATTTTTCTTCTTCATAAAACCCCACCTAAAAACGTAAATCTAAATGATTTATTAAATCCATTTCATTGATTTTCTCTTCTTCCTTCGTATATAAATCAATAAGCAAGACTTCATCATTTGCTATATCACGTTCTTGTAACCTAATAAGATATTTTGCTAAATAATTTTCCTTAATAAAATCATTATCCTGATTTTCCAAAATCTCTGTCTTAAAGCCATTTAATCTTAATTCTTGTACCAAATATATTGCATGCTCCTCTTCTAATTCACTTTGATAAGTTACAACAACATCAAGGTTATTTGTGTCAGACTTTAAGAAATCTCCAGAAAAAGAAAGCAAATTTGAAACGGCAAAAGAAGTACAATAAGTATAATTATTAACTCCATAACCTTTTACTAAAACAATTTCTTCCTCCAAAGTTGTAACAATTTGAAAATCTGCCATAGATATAGAATTATCAATTTCCATTTCATAATTAATATCTAAACAATCCAAATAATTAGCCAAGCAATCTTTATAGGTTTCACAAACTTGTATTTTTACCTGATAAACATGTATGTGAAATGTCTCAATAATTCTTACAGCCATTGCAATCATATCTGCAATTTTATTTCTTTGATTCATACTATACGTTGTGTACTTAAAACAATCATCAGAAGAACCAAAAATAGAATAAACTTTAATATCCTTTCCTGTATCAGCAAGATACGAAGCTAAATCCTCAGTTTCAATATTGAGTTTATTAAAATCCACTGGTAAATAATTATAAATTTCTGCAAAAGATGCAAAAATTCGATTCATATAATCTAACTTTCTACCAAACTCCAAATAACTTTCTAAATTGTTTTTAAAATCTTTCATAATATTTCCCTTCCATGCTTTAGAATATACAAAGAAAAAAGTACCATAATACGTAAGGACGAAAATATATTCCGCGGTGCCACCTTACTTTACTAGGTACTCTCTAAATTGATAACGCTAATAGCGATTTCTACTTAAAAAAGGCTGTTTCCGAAAGAAACGTAATAGGTGTTCGCAGCTTTCCACCTTCTCTTTTAAAACGTCACTCTTTCTTTTTCCTTTTATAGAAATTAAAAAAACTAAAAATATTGTATCCCTTTTTTTAATAGAAGTCAATTTCTATTTTCCTCAATATAATTTACTACCTCTTGAATTGTTTGATCAAAATTTTCATAATTTACCGAAAACCACTTTACATTCATTTGATTCTCAAACCAAGTATATTGACGCTTTGCATAATTTCGTGAATTCTTTTTACAAAGATCTACTACGCTTTGTAAAGTACTACGATTATCAAAGAAATCATAGAACTCCTTATATCCAATTCCAGTTTTTAAAGCTTTAGATTTTATTCCATTTATAATATAAGGTTTTACTTCATCTATTAAAGGAACAAGCATTCGATCAAATCTCTCATCAATTTTTTTATATAATGTCTCTCGATCAGTAGTAAGTCCAATAAATAAAACATCTGGATACATTAAAGAAAAATCATTTTTTTCTGGAATCCACCCCTGATCTATTTTAGCAAGCAAGCGAATCATACGAACACGATTATTTAAATCCATAGTAATTCCGCTTTCATAGGCTTGAATTCTACGTTCCAATTCCTCATTACTTAATAAATCATAACCATCACTTAATGAACTATCTTCTAATTTAAAATCATAATCATATAATGCTGCTTTCAAATAATATCCAGTACCTCCAACAAATACAGGAATTTTACCACGGCTCTTAATATCTTCTATACAATTTCTTGCGTCTTTTTGATAATCAAATACAGAATAATTCTCTTCTACCTCTTTTATACTTAATAAATGATGGGGAACACGATCCATTTCTTCTTTTGTGGCTTTAGCAGTCCCTACATCAAGTCCCTTATATATTTGCATAGAATCATTATTTATAACTTCACCATTATAGATTTTTGATAAAGCGATACTCATTTTTGTTTTTCCAACTGCCGTTGGACCTACAATTGCTAAAATCATGATTTCACCTCATATTAATACTACTAAAAATAACACAATTAAACAAGCTAGAAGAATTATAAAATAACGTATTTATAACGTAAATAAGGGACAATTTTATGTTTTTTCAAACATTTTTTGGTATAATTAGTAATCGTGAGGTGAGTATATGAACGATTCAAAAATCGAACAAGAAATGAAAAAAGAAAAATGGGAAACTTTTAAAAACATTAAAAGATCCTACAGCTATGCAAAGGACAGTAAAAAGAATTTTATCTTTTACCTTATTTCATCCATTATGCTTTGTATTATTGGAGCAATTATTCCAATTTATAGTGCTAAACAAATTCTTAATTTATCAGATGGTCTATTCGATCAATTAATAATAGCATCTATTGCTGTATTTGGTTTTGAAATTTTAAGAAATACCACACGTTTTATTGCTGGAATAAATGCCTCAAAATTTTATCGCACAACCCTAAAAAACATTCAAATTAACATTTCATCTGAAATATTAAAAACAACTTCCAAAGAGTTCAACAAAAAATCAAGTGGTTATTTTATAGAACGTATATCAAGTGACTCTGGAAAAATTGCTGATATTTATTTAAATATTAGCGACTGCTTAACTGAAATTATTACTAATTGTGGAATACTATTAAGTATTTTCATATTAAGTAAAGCAATCTTCTTTTTCTACCTAATATTTTTAATTATTCTTTTCTTAATTCAAAAAAAGAAAAATGATATTTATCAAAAAAATGATAAAATATATCGTAAGAAAAAAGAAAAAGCCACTAGCCTAGTTACTGAATTAGTAAGAGGTGCAAAAGATATTAAAGTATTAAACGCCGAAGAAAGTTTTTTAAAAGAAGCAAAAGATAGAATAAGTACTGCACAAGAATGGCGTTATAAAATGTTTTTAACCAATCGAAAATTTAATTATATCTATAATAACATACGTGACATTTTAGATTTTTCATATATCGTATTAATGCTATTTTTAATTAACAAAAACTTAATTGTAATAAGTACAGCAATTATTATATGGAACTATCGCCATCAAATTGTTTATACTCTAGATTATGTAGGAATGCTTATGGAATATATTAAAGACTTTAATCTTTCCGCAAGCCGTGTATTCCAAATCATTGAAAGTGATCAAAAAGAACAATTTGGAACGAAAAACTTAAAACATATCAATGGCAATTTTGAATTCAAAGATGTTTACTTTTCTTATGAAGAAGATGAACCAATATTAAAAGGAATTAACTTTAAAATTAAAGCAAACGAAACAGTTTCTTTTGTTGGAAAAAGTGGTTCTGGTAAATCAACTATCTTTAACCTATTATGTAAATTATATGAACCAGATAAAGGTACTATTACAATTGATGGAGAAAACATACAAGAACTAAACAAAGACTCTATTCGTGGTAATATATCAATCATTAATCAAAGTCCATACATTTTTAATATGACAATTAGAGAAAACCTAACCATTGTAAAAAGTGGTCTTACAGAAGAAGAAATGATAGAAGCTTGTAAATTAGCTTGCCTTCATGATTTTATAATGACTCTTCCAAAAGGATACGATACAATGGTCGGTGAAGGTGGTGTAAGCCTTTCAGGTGGTCAAAGACAACGTCTTGCAATAGCAAGAGCTCTAGTTCAAAAAACAGAAATTATTTTATTTGATGAAGCTACCTCTGCCCTAGATAATGAAACCCAAGCAAGCATTCAAAGTGCGATTGAAAACATGCAAGGAGAATATACAATCTTAATAATAGCTCACAGATTATCTACGGTAATCAATAGTGATCGTTTAATATTAATTGAAGATGGAAAAATAAAAGGAAATGGATCTCATCAAGAATTATTAAAAAGCAATAAATCTTATCAAAAATTATACGAGTTAGAATTAAAAGAAACCCCAAAATAGGTTTCTTTTTTTGACATTTTTCGTTTATAAAATGTAAGGAAATATCATGTATTTTTCATTATCATCTTATTGGTGATAAGATGTTTTACAATATAAAATGGCTATTAAAATATTCGAAAGAAGCCAAAAAAAATTTTTCTCTTTATATCATATTAGCAATATTAATTGTCATTGTATGGATCATTATGCCCCTTTTAATTGCCAAACAAGCTATATTTCTAACAAACTATTCTTTAGAAACTCTCTACAAAATTAGTTTTATTATTTTTGTAAACTATCTTTTCTTCTCTATATTAAAATATCTAATCAGTTATCATGCTCAAAAATTTTTTACCACTACATATAAAAATCTGCACTTAGATATTATGGCCCAATTTTTTAATACAAGTTACCAAAAAATTGAACAAAACTCATGTGGTTATTATATACAAAGGCTTACAAATGACACCATAGATATTTCTGACTTTTTTCTAAATGTAACAGATAATTTAATTGATATTTTAATAAATATTGGATCCTTAATTACTCTTTTTCTTTTAAATAAATTAATTTTCCTCTTTTATTTATATTTCTTACTACTAACCTACTTTATTAAAAAAGAAAAAAACAAACGCTACTTAGAAGAAGAAATAAGAAAAAGGCAAAATGTAGAAATTTTAATGACCTCTAATATTGAAGCTATAGAAAATATTAAAGAAATCAAACTTTTAAATGCCAAAAATTTCTTTTTAAAAAAAACAGAGAAAAAATTAAACGACTTTAATTCCTCAACATTTTCCCTTGGAGAAGTAAATCGTTTCTTTCTTTTTCTCACCAATAATGTTCACAACGTATTTCGCTTACTATTAATATCCTTAACCATCTATTTAATTGCTAATAATAAATTAACCTTATCAATTGCTCTTTTAGCTATAAATTATGAAAATGATATTTTTAAACTTTTAAATAATATTGAAGAAATTCAAAAAAATTGGAAAATTTACAAACTATCATGTAAAAGAATTCAAGAAATAATACAAGATGAAACATTTGGAAAAGAAAAAAAAATGTCAAATATACCTTCAATAGATATCAAAAACCTATCATTTTCTTATTCGAAAGATAACATAATTTTAAAAAATATTAATCTTAAAATAGAACCTAAAGAACACATTGCTATTGTAGGAAAAAGTGCCTCTGGAAAAACAACACTTTTTCATATATTAACCAAATTATATTCCGTTCCATATAATAAAATTAAAATTGGTGAATACGATTTAAATGATTTACAAGAAGATACCTTAAGAAATACAATTTCTGTTGTATCGCAAGAAACAAAACTGTTTCAAATGTCTATCTTAGATAATCTAAAACTAAACAAGAGAAATATTACAGAAAAAGAAATCATAGAAGCATGTAAAATTGCTCAAATTCATGAAGATATTTTAAGTTTACCTAACGGATACTCTACTATTCTTAACACAAATGGTTTTAATCTTTCTGGAGGACAAAGACAACGTCTTGCAATAGCAAGAGCAATTCTAAAAAAAGCACCAATTATACTATTTGATGAAGCTACCTCAGTCCTTGATAATGAAACTCAAGAAAAAGTTCAAATCGCTTTAAAAAGAATTACCTCAAGTACTATTATTACAATCGCTCACAGATTATCTACCATTATTGATAGTGATCGCATCATTTTTCTAAATCATGGAAAAATAGAACAGATTGGAACCCATCAAGAACTATTAAAAACCAACTTAAACTATCAAAAACTATATCAATTAGAAAACCAAAAGAGCAATTATGAACTGAACCCCAAAAGTTGGACAGTGTAAAAATAGTTTCTAATTAGAGGATTGTAACCTGTAATTCACAGGAGATAATCCTTTTAATTTTTCTTTAATTCTATTGTAATTATAGTAACTAATGTAGTCATCTATGGCTAAAATCAATTCATCTATTGTTTTATATTTATCTTCTTGATCATAAAACATTTCTGTTTTTATCTAAACCATGTTTATCTATTAAGCAACACAAATATTGGGCATTTTTAGTTGTTATTTCATATTTGATGCTCAAAGATTTTAATGATACCCCATTTTTCCTTTCTTCACATAATTTAATTTTATTATCATAACTTAACTTTCCCATATAAAAACCTCGTTTCTATTTTGTACAAGAAACGGGGTTCATATCATTAATTCATTGCTCTTTTAAACATTCTCTCTAAATCATAAATACTAAACTTAATAATAGTTGGACGTCCATGAGGACAATTAAAAGGATTATCACAAACTGCTAACTCATTTAATAACTCTTCTTGTGCTTCATGACTGATATGCATATTAGCCTTAATACTCATCTTACATGCTAAAGTAATTGCTATTTTTTCATTAAACTTAACTCGATCAAAACCTTCAAGTCCTCCAATAATCAAATCCAAGATTCGTCTGATACTCTCTTCTTCATGCCCTTCCAAAAGCCATGTTGGATGAGCTTTAAATACAAAAGTATTAATACCAAATTCACTTACATCAAACCCCATATCCAAAAGAAGTTGTTCTTGATTTTTTACTTTCAAGAAATCACCTTGAGATAATTCTATTGTAATTGGAAATAATAAATTGGTAGTACTTACCTTCTTTTCACGTAATGCCTTCATATTTTTTTCATAATTAATGCGCTCTTGAGCAGCATGCTGATCAATTAAAAAAACTCCTTCATCATTTTCTGCAATAATATAAGTACCATGAGCAACTCCAACAGGATACAATTTTAACTGTTTCATTTCTGGATTTACCACAACAACGTCATCTTCTTCATCCAGTTTTTCTTTTTGTGAAGAAAGACCAAAATCAAAAGTTGTTTGTGTATTACTCTTATGATATTCTTTCTCTTCTTCCATAATAACAGAATCAATGATTTCATTTTTAATGGGATTAAAATTACTCATACGTTCTACTGCATTTGGAATTAATAAATTTTGATATAATGCGTCTTTTATAGTTTCAACTAATAATTCATATAATACATTCATTTTGTTAATTTTGATATCTTGTTTTGTAGGATGAATATTCACATCAATCAAAGTTGGATCTGTAAAAATATTTAATACTACAATTGGATACTTAATATCTGGCTTATAAGTATAATATGCATCATTAATAGCACGATTAATATCTTGATTTCGTATCACTCGACCATTTACAATCACAATCATATGATTTCGATTTGACTTTAAAACTTCTGGCTTACAAACATACCCAGATATATCAAAATCATCATTACTATTTTTAATTTCGATCATTTTAGAAGATATTTGAAGCCCATATATCTCATGTATAGTTTTATGTAAATTACCACTACCACTTGTTTTTAATAATGTTCTTCCATCGTTTGTAAGTGTAAAACTTACAGATGGATGAGCAAGCGAAAATTTCTCGACAAAAGAAACACAATTAGCAAGTTCACTTTGTTCACTTTTCAAATATTTAAGACGTGCAGGTGTATTATAAAATAAACGATTAATCGTGATAATTGTTCCTTTTCTAGCATCAGCACCTTCTAGCGTTTTTAACTTTCCACCCTCAATTTCCAAAAATGTTCCGATATCTCCAGTAGAAGTTTTCAAAGTAACACAAGAAACACTAGCAATAGATGGAAGTGCTTCACCACGAAATCCCAATGTATCTATAAAAAATAAATCATCATCTTTGTATAACTTACTTGTAGCATGTCTTTGAAAAGCAAGCTTAGCATCTGCTTCATCCATCCCACTTCCATTATCAATGACACTAATTTCTTTAATTCCACCTTCAAATAAATGAATAGAAACTTCGCTAGCACCCGCATCAATGCTATTTTCAACTAGTTCCTTTACAATAGAAGCGCACTTTTCTACAACTTCTCCTGCAGCAATTTTGTTAGCTAGATTTTCATCCATAACTCGAATTTTACTCATATATTTGCCCCCACTTTCACAACATACTCATGTTCAATATAATCTTTACCATGAATACTAATCGGTTCATCTCTTACATAAAGAGCATGTCTTTTTTGAAAAAAAGTATTTGCTGAAATAAAAGACGAAACATAAACAAAATATTGTTCTATACCAAGTTTTTGAAAAGTTAACTCCATTACTTGTAACATTTTTGTTCCATAACCTTGATTACAATATTCCTTTTTTAAATAAAGAGCATCTAAAAGTCCTTTTCCATCCAAAACACTAAAAATAAGAATTCCCACAATCGCAAAATCATCACACAAAGCACAATAAAAATGATCCTTAGATTCTTGCAATCTTGCTTTAATATGAGAAATACGTTGCTCTCTTGTTTTTTTTCGTACATCAAAAACCTCAGATGCATAAATATTATGATAACTCTCTTGAAAACACGATAAATGAGTATCAACAAAAGCAGGAACCATAGAAATATTTAAAGGTTTAATTTGTATCATAATGACCTCCAAACAAAGAATTACGAATTTCATAATAAAGAGAATCTTGAGAAGACAATAAAATATTGCATCCTCTCTTAAAATAGAAAAAACCTACTCCAGGAATCACTAAATCAGTATTATCTGGAATACTTAGACTTCTTGTTTCCTTAAATTGTGGATTATGATAAATTCGCTTGAATATAAGACTATTACTTCCATAAAAAGTGGTACTATTTTTCTTTTTATCTTGTTTTATTGCTAAATAATCATCTAATAATAAATAAGTATTATCCTTCATCGGAAAAGTGATTGGACGAAAATATTTTTTTGGAACAACGTGTTTTGAAAATGCATATGAAGAAATATCTCTTTGATAATTAAATCCAGGTGCATCAATAACTTTAACCCCATTTAAATCACATTCTAAAAACTCTTGAGTTGTATTTGGCATTTCACTTATTAAACTTTTTATTTCACTTCCAAGCACTGTTTGATGAATTTGATTTAAAAAACTACTTTTTCCTACATTTGTCATACCAAGAAACATAACACTTTTATAATGACTATGTAATACATGGTTCCATAGCGTTATAATCATTTCCTTATTTTTATTGCTTAAAAGTAAAATTTCTTCCTTAATATGATAAATCTTTCTAATTCTCTCAATAACACGGTCCAAAGAAATAGTATAAGAAAATAAGTCACATTTTGTTAAAACAAAACATTTTTCTCCTTTTATGCTATTGTAGTACTGCATAGAAAAATCACTCAAATTAATGAGGTCACAAAAAAAATAAACTGGTGCTTGATACTTACAAGATCTCTTAAGAATCTCTTCGTTTGATAACTCAAGATCTTCCATTTTTATCTCATGATAATGCTTCAAACGATAACATCTCTTACAATAGATAGCTTCATCAAACTTTTCAAATACTACATAACCTTTTTTTTGTGGATCATCACTTTGTAATGTAACTCCACAACCAAGACAAATTCTACTCATAATACTGTCCCTTCTGAAACAATCCCTTTTTCGATAAATATTTCATAAAATATCCTTCTATCACTCGATTAATTTGGGTTTTAAAATAATCTTGTTTGCTAATTGGGTTAACTAAAATACTTGTAAATCCCATTCGATTAGCACCATAAATATCTGTTAAAAGCTGATCTCCGATTCCTGCTACTTCATGTACTTTCAAATGATACATTTGAATAATTTTTTCATATTTCTTTTTACACGGCTTACGACTTAGAAAAGAAGCATCTACATTTAACTTTTCCTTAAAAGGTGCTACTCGATTTTTACTACTATTAGATAAAATAATTAACTTAAATTTTAATCCTTCCAAATAAGCAAATAAATCTCTTAATTCTTTACTTGGAATCGGTTGATTTAAAGTAGCAATAGTGTTATTTAAATCAAAAATCAAGCATTTAATTCCTGCTTTTTTTAAATGCTTATAATCAATATCATAAATGCTTTTTTGATAAATATCTGGTACAAAAAAATCCATTTTATCACCCTTTATTTAAAAATATTATAGCATGTAAAATCTAAAATTCGCAAGAAACAGAAAAAAATTACGAAAGAAAACATCACTTCTATATTTTGTATTTTAAGAATAACATGAAATAAGGAAGTGTTTTATGTTTTTATTAAATTTAATTAAAAATTTATTCTTTTTTACAGGATCATACTCTAACAACGTTTTTCCAGAACCCTTAAGTATAAAAGAAGAATTGAAATGCATTGATGAAATGCTAGCAGGAAATAACGAAGCAAGAAACAAACTAATTGAACATAATCTTCGCTTGGTTGCTCACATTGTAAAAAAATTTGAAACCAAAGAACATAATACAGACGATCTTATTAGTATTGGAACCATAGGACTCATTAAAGGCATTGATTCTTACAATAAAGAAAAAGCTACTAGAATTACTACATATGTAGCAAGATGCATTGAAAATGAAATTCTAATGTATTTTAGAAGTAACAAAAAAAATAATTCTACTGTTAGCTTAAATGATTCAATTGGATTTGACAAAGATGGAAATGAAATCAACTTAATTGATATGATAAAAGATGGAGGATTAGATATCCCAGATGTTCTTCACACTCAAAACAATATAGAATTACTTCAAAAGTATTTACAAAATTTAAATTTAAGAGAACAAGAAATCATAAAAAAAAGATATGGATTAGAACTTAGAAAAGAACAAACCCAAAAAGAAATTGCTAAAGAACTTGGAATATCAAGAAGTTATGTATCTAGAATTGAAAAAAGAGCATTAACCAAAATGCTCAAAGAATTTATTAAAAGTAAAAATGATCGCCTTTAAGAATTCTTTGGCGTTTTTTATCATCTCTTCGCTCTCTTAAAGCATTTAAATATTCACGATCATCATAAAATTTATCCATATTATTTACATAAAAAGAAGATAAATAATTTTGTTTTAATTCTCCAACAAAAGAAATGATTTTTACTCCATTTTTAGAATAGACAAAAAAATCATAACAATTATCAAAATCCATTTCATCATCACTTTGTCCTACAAAAGTACCATAAAATGTAGAATCTGGTAACAAAGAACTTTTGACAGAACAATTAGAAAACAATATCTGGCCAGGCATAAAATGAGAAAGTGCTTCTTTTGATACGTCACCTCTTTTACCCAAAATTACACCCGCTTCCCTACATTCTCCCATATGTTTACCAGTAATATTTTGAAAAGATAATTGATAAATCTTTAAATCACTTACTGGATTAATAGATGAAATAAATCCATGGGTATTATCAAAGCTTCGAATATGAATATTTTGAAGTTTTTTATTATGTCCCAATATAATTAGACTACCAACAAAATTTTCTAAACATATAGAATCCATAGAAAAATTAGATATATCATTACAAACATTAGCAACAACTCTTCCACTTTTTAGTTGTCCCAAATTTTGTAAATCTTCCTTAGTTTTTATAGATAAAAATTGATCAACATAAACAAGTTTAAGATTTTTAACAACTACTTGATAATTTGCTTGAAAAGCTTCCCATAATTCTTTTTTTACATAAAAGTAATGATTTCCGCCATCAATAATGACTTTTCCAGCATAACTTTTTAAAAAGTGTATAGGAAAAGATTCTATTGCAATATCATCAATCAAATGTAAAACAATGCTATTTTGATTACATATATTATTAGAAACATATTCTAAATCTTTTTCACTTTGAATTTTAAATGAACTCTTAATATTTTGATATTTCATCGCAGAAAGTTGCTTACGAGGTAGCAAAATTTCTGAATTTTCTATATTAGTAAAAATAAAGCGTTTAGAATGACCTGTTGGAACCTTGATTACACCTCTAACACAAGAAACATCTTCAATATCTACATCCATAGTTCCTTTAAACTTCTTTAAATCTACAGCACTAATAGAACACGGAAAAAAAGACTTATAAACTTTTAAAAATATATATTCATTTCCCTTTAAATTCTGTAATTGTTCTAAATCTTTTTCATGACGAAGTTCCACTCTTCTCATAACCCACCTCATTTTTATTATTTATTATAACACAAATAATAAGCAAAAAAAAGAAAATTAATAATCTTCTGGAATCTCATCAATATTTTCTATTTCATTTTCCATAGCTTGTCTAAATTTTCTTTTAAAAATAACAATTCGCCGTTTTAAATTCTCAGCATCCTGTTCAAGTTTCGTTGCCCTCATTAATGCCTCATTTACAATTCTAGAAGCATTGCGTTTAGCATCATCTAAAATTCCTTTAGACTCATCACGAGCCATTTTCTTAATTTGACTAGAAGCATCCTCAGCGACTAGTAAAGCACGATTCAAAGTAGTTTCCATATTTTGATATTGAATTAATTTTTGTTTTAAATTTTCAATTTCTTGATCTCTAGCTTTTAGATTATTAAGCATATTCTCATACTCTTTTGTTACATCATGTACAAAAAGATTTACTTCTTGCTTGTTATATCCATTAAAACTCGTTCCAAACTTTTTCATGCTTCACCTCGATTCTTACTTAAAAGAATCACTTACCATTCAATTTCGTCAGTTTCTTCTTTTTGTTTTTCAGTGTCATCACTAATCTTACCTTGAATATTTACATTCTTAGGAGTACATAGATAAATTCCAACACCTATTTTTTGCATCTTTCCACCAATAGAATAAATACATCCTGATAAAAAATCAATAATTCTTTTTGCTTGATCACTAGTTACTCTCTTTAAATTAACTACCACACTATTTCTATTTTTTAAATGATCTGCTATTTGTTGTGATTCTGAATAAGCTCGAGGCTCTAACAAAATCATTTTATTACCTGTTTTATCAGCCTCTTTTAAAGCATCATCTTCACTAATTGCATAGTACTCATCTTCAGTCCCCATCAAAGTATCTTCCTCTTCATCTGCAAAAATCTTTTTAAGTTTACTAAGTCCCATACTTTTATCCTCCCTACAATCTACTATCTCATTTTAACAAATAATTATTTCATTTTCAATCTCTAACCAAACAATTAAAGAAAAAAAGAAGTATTTCTACTCCTTTACCTCTATTTCCCCAGCTTCTTCTAAAATAGATTCTTCCTCATCTTTTAAAATAGCATCACTATTTACTTTTAAAGATTCTAAATAAAGATTTAATTGTTTCATAATCTCAAGCATCTCTTCTGCAGTTGCTCCATCTACTAAAATACTAGTCTCAAGATTATCTGGTCCAGTAACAGACACACCATCAATTGGTGTCATTTGTGCTATGAATGCATTAAGATCTCCAACCGTTGTATCATTTACTATAACCTTCATTTGACCATTTACATTTTCTAAAGTCCAAGTCATTCCTGCTGGAATATCCATGACATGTAAATTAACATAATTACAAGTCTCTCCAGCTAAACTATAAACTTCAAGTAAAAGATCCTTCTTTAATTCGTCATCATGAACCACAAAATACTCATGGAACTCACTTTGATTTGTTCTTATAATAGCTTTTAAAAGTGCAGTTGTTTTTTTAATAGCATTAAATCCACTTTCAGAAACAACATCTCCATAAAGGACAGTTAAATTTTCACCGAATCCATTTAACATTACAACATTAGAAGAATCATATGTAACACGAATTACTTTTTTCGTATAACTATAAGCATAATCTAAAATAGATTGATCAAATACCAACTGACGATTTTCTGTATAAAAATAATCAATTCCTTTAATTTGGTTATATGATCCATCAGAATTTGGTAAAACCAAATAAGATGCACCTTGATCAGTAAATGAATTAATATAATCTTTAATTAATTTCTGGTCATCTAAATTCGGATAATTTTGTGATAAATAATAATCAAAAGCATCATTTATCTCTGTAGAATTTGATGAAGAAAAATACATATATCTTGGATTTTTCTCATAGTAAGTTCTTGCAAATCCAACCAAATTATCTTCAATTTTATAAGTATAAGTTTCACTTACCTCATCATAAACTAATGAAATACCTTTAAGATCCAAATTTTTATTTAATAAATCTGAATCATTTTTATAAACAGTTTGAACATACTCTAAAACAGTAGTTACAAGAGTTTCTTCTCCTGGATAAACATCGTTCATGTAATTCTTAATCCACTCTTTAAAATGATAAAATTTCTTTGTTGCATCCTTTGGCATCACAAAAGTTTTAGTACTCATTTCTATTTCAGGAAGTGGTCGAATCTTATAATAATTATCAATTGAATAACTTGCACTTTTATATAAAAATTGTGCTTCTTTTTCTATTTTTTCATAAACAGAAATAGGAATATTTAAAGCTTTAACCCCACTTGGATCTACTGCTACATTACAACTTATTTGAATATTTTTAGTATTATTAGAACCACTAAAGCTTGTTTGATAACGATTTGTAGTATCAGTACCTTCTAAAATAGTTAAACCTTTTGTAACTACTTTACAAGACTTAGGAATTTCTATAACATATAAATCTTGTTCATTATCAAGAGCAATATTATTACGTTCAATATCAAAATGTAATAACAAAGTTTTATATGTCGAATAATCCCCAAAAGTTAAATCCATAAGACCTTTATAAAGCTTATGTAACTTCGTTCCATAAACTAATGCATTATCGTTAATATCAACAAATTTAGAATGAGAGGTTGGATAAACGCTCATTCCAACAAATCCTAAAAAAATGAAAATAGAACATAAAGCAAATCGAATATAATTGTCTTTTATTTTTTGCATCATCCAAAACCTCCTTTCAAATTATCTAGTTTTTTGAAGTGCCGAATAACCAACTGTTATAATATCTTGACGACTAGTAAAAATTTTATTTGTATCATCTGTTACAAGAGAATCTTTGTATTGAACTTGAATTTTATATTCATGAATAGATCCCTCTCGTGCTAAAACATCCGAAGTTAATAAAATCTTTTTATCTCCATTTACTGTTGATATTTGAGCTCCATTTTGAGAGCTTCCATCAACAATATATGAAGTATTTGTTGTAGTATCTAAAAGAGATAAAACTTCAAAATCTTTTGAAACAACTGTACTAATAACTAACATGGCATCTGCTTCAATCTTTGTAGTATCAACAGTAAAATAATAACTTAGTACACTAGTAGGACGAGAAATACCCATATCACAAGTAAAAGATTTTGTGCCATCTTCATTAACTGAAGGAATACGCTCAGATAAAGGACAAGAACTAAAATCAATATTTACTTCAAAATTAGCAACTCTTGCCATTTCATCTGTTCCCATGCTAGAAATATATTTTGAATAAGTTACTACAGTTGTAAATAATAACATTACACAAACATACATTGAAAGCCACTTATATAAATTTAGACGAAACTTTTTGTTTTGTAGCAACTTTTTCATCTTATCATTCCTTTCCTGTTTTTTTCTTACTCATATCTTTTTTTACTACACATCTTTTTGTTGAAACTTTTTTCGAAGGTTCCTTAGTTTGTTTTAGAGATTTACTTTTTTTAGTAGTAGATGTCTCTTTTTTCTTAAGAACTTGTTTCTCACTTTTTGTAGATGGAACATCATCTAAAACCTCTTTAGACTTTTGATATTCCAAAAACTCTTGATATTCTTTCTCTTCTTCAGTCATAATTAAATTTCCCTCAGAATCTAAACTAAGAAAATAACAAATAAGCATTCCCACTACCAAAATCATAAACATTACAAACGGATTTCTTAAAGAAGCGAAGAGAATACCCATTCCACTTAATTTAAAAAGATATTTTCCTACTATTGTAGTAACAGAACTAGATGGATCATCAGAATTGTTATTATCTCCTTTAGTTACCATCTTATCGTTATTAATCGAAATAATTCGGTGAGTAACAAACGATCCATCATCATCTGTAAATGTAATAATATCATTTTCTTTAAATTCAGTTTCTTTTGTATCTATAACAATCAAATCACCTACATGAATTGTTGGCTCCATAGAACCAGATACAACTTCTAAAACAGCATAACCATTTATGGTAGCAAGTGACTTATCCATAATCTGTATACAAACAAATTGATAGATATTAAATACAAAAAGTAACCCTAAAAATGTAAGAAATAATCCTAAAACTACCTTTCGAACAAGCTTCATAATAAATACCCCTTTTTAATTCAAGTCACAATGTGAATGCAATTTTGTAAAATCAAGACTAACATATAAAACATATCGATCATTTAAATTTGCAGATTCATTACCAATTAATGTATCTAAAACATCATCTTGATCTACCCATTCCCAAAGAAGTGAAATTTCTGTTGCTTCACCACTTGGAATCTTAATTTGTCCACTTGGTTCAAATACAATATTACGTTCTGTATGAATTCCATTTCTGCTTGTTGCAGCATCTTTATTTAAAATTGTATGCTGTGTACTTGTACCATAATAATAAGTATAGTTAGTTGCTTCTTTTGGAGAATGTTTAATAACATATCCCATATTTAAACAACCCTTACCTTCAATACAAATAGTATCTTCTTCTAAATTCATACCAGTAATAACAATCTCTTTAGAAGTTTCATTATCAAAAGTCATAACATAAGATCCATGAGCTCCTGGATAAATAATCTTATCTTTACCATAAGCCTTAAAATAATCTTCATTATGGAACAAATCAACCTCTGTTAAATAATATTTATAAGGAAGAATTAATTCAATATAACTATCATCACTAGAATAAATTGCATACAAATCTAAATCTTGGTTTAAATTTGTAATTACGTAATCTTTTGCATAATCAATTCCAGTTCCATCCATTTTGGTATTATATTTTTCTAAAACATAATACATACAGTTTCCAGAATCACTTTCTTTGTAAGGAACATAATCTGATAGTTTAATAGTATCTAAATTAGTAACCTTTAAATGATACTCTAAAATATCTTCATTAAAAAATCCACTATTTGCATAAATATTTACTTCAAATTTAGCAATAATATTTACATTAATTTCATAACTTCCTACTTGAGAACCAAATGCACTACCAGTAACTTTAACTTTTGCAACTCCACTACTAGTTGCAAGTACTTTAATTGCTAGAGAAGAAACTTTATCTTCTTCTTCCAAACTAGATAGTTGAAGTAATTTAGAATCTGTAGTTACATCCACATAAATTCGTGGATCCTTTTTAGAACTAATTCGAATACCTCCAGAAATATTACTAATAACTGTACCATAATCAAACATATTAGTATTTAAAATAATATTTCCTGACCCAGTTCCACCTACAAAATCAATATCATAACTATCTTTTTCTGGTCTTAACTCATAATCTTTCATTTCAAATTTTAATTGAGTTTTTACAAGTTTGTCACGGTAATAAATTTCCATATCAAGAACTTTATTTTTCATAGAAACATCAGGTTTTAATAAAATATAATCTTTTTGAATTTCATAAGACCCTTTATATCCATTAATATTTACTTTAATATCTTTAATCTCATAATCACTTGTTAAATTACCATCCTCTAAAATTTTATATACAACAGGATATGGCGTATTCTCAAATGAAATAACATGATTTTTACTTTCAACATCAATAGTACGTACAGGTCTTAAAATAGTAATTGTATAAACCTGCTCTTTACCACTTTGAGAAGTAACAGTTATCTTTAACTCATTTTTTCCTTCTTTTAATGGCATATTATTTAAATCATTTATTTTTTCTCCATTGAGTGTATATGTCACTTTACTACGAGGATCTTCTGCTTCAGCAGCCATTGTTATTTTTTCAGTATCATAACCAACATTCATCGTATAATCATAAACATTTGGAGAAAAAGTTTCATTTAAAGTCTCTCCAAATACTTCTAACTTACTTAATAAATTATTATCACTAGACTTTTTATTAATAACTACTTGATAAGTTCTTTTACTTCCATCTTCTGCTGTAACAATAATCTTAACAGTATTTTTACCTGTATTAAGAGGTAGATTTTCTAGTGAAGAAACCTTATTACCTTCAAAAATATATTCAAGCTTAGAAGTAGATACACTTGGTTTTGCATTTATAGTAATGTTATTAATATCAGCTTCTACTGTAACATCATAATCTAAAACATTTTTATTAAAATCTGGATACAAGCTACCTTTATCTACAGTTAAACTAGACAATGTGTTATCACTTTCGCTTGCTCTATTAATGATTACTGTATAAAAGCTAACAGAACCATCTTCTGCTGTTACTGTTACAATTACTTTATTATCACCAATATTAAGAGGTAAATTATTTAAAGAATCAACAGTTTGACCATTAAAAGTATAACTTAAATGTGCTTTATCACTACTTGGTATCGCATTAAGACTTACAGAAGTTGTATTTGCACTTACACCTACAACATAATCATAAGTAAGAGAATTAAATGATAAAGATCCTGATGAAATTTCTAAATTACTTAGCAAACTATTAGAATCTTTTTTATCAGAAGAACTATTTTCTTTACGATTTACAGTTACATTATAAGTTCTTTTATTACCATCCTCACCAGTAACAACTATTGATACTTTATTATCTCCAACTTTTAGTGATAAATCATGAAGAGAATCAACAACTTTTCCCTCATAAATATACTGAACACTAGATTTAGGATTACTTAATACTGGATCAATATTAAGTTTATTTACATCATAATCTACTGAAACAGTATAATCTAAAACATTTTTATTAAAATTAGGACTCAATTTTCCATGGTCTACAAGAATATTTGCTAAAGTATTATCACTTTCACTTGCTTTATTAATTACAACTTGATATACACTAACAGCACCACTTTCTGCTGTAACTGTAACTAACACAGTATTATCTCCAACATTTAAAGGTAAATCTTTTAATGAATTTACTGTTTTACCATTAAAAGTATAACTTAAATGCGCTTTATTACTATTAGGAATTGCTGTAAGAGTAACTTTTGAAACATTAGCATCTACTCCCACATAATATTCAAATTGTTGAGAATTAAAATTCAAATATCCATCAGAAATATTTAATTGTTTCAATAAACTATTAGAATCTAAACTTGGTTTCTCTGGCTCTGTTGGTTTATTTGGATCACTTGGTTTAGAAGGTTTTTCGTTATTTCCAGATCCCGTATTACCTCCATTTGGCTTATTTGGATTTTCATCTCCAGTAATAATTAATTCATAAACTTTCACAATAGTTGTACCATTGTTTTCTATTGTTACTGTTATATAAACCTTACCTGGACGAATTGGAGTAATAATAATTAACCCATCTTTGACAGCAGCTTTTGCAATCGTTTCATCACTACTTGTAACAGTAATTTTTCCTGTAATCCCCTCTATTTGATAACTAAACACTTTTTGATTTGTATAATTAATATTAATTGTGTCTCCCTCTTCAAATAAATGAATTTTTTGATCCGCTGGTTTTACTTCTACTTTAGCTATAGCTTTATATATTTTTCCATTAGTTTCTGCTTGTAAAATAATATCCACTTTACCAGGCTTTTTAGGATTAATCACAACATAATCATCTTGAACATAGCATGTTGCAATGCTCGCATCACTTGTAGAACATATAATCTCAGAAGGATTAATATTTTTATAATAGTAACTAAGTTTTACTTTAGAATCACTTACATAAACTTCAAAAGCATCAGAGCTAAATCTTAAATCTTTATTTAAAACAATTTCTGGGTTCTTTGTTCCATCATCAATTGTATAATTACCTTCATTACGAAATAAATCACCAATTTTACCCCAAAAATTTGAAGTACAACTGGTTAATAGTAAAAGTAATAAGATAATTAAAATAATGATAAGAATAATTCTTCTTTTTTTATTTTTGTCTTCTTCATTTTGAATTTCATTATTTTTAAAATCTTGCATACTTCTACCTCCTTTACGTTATTTAATTTCCAAATAAACCCATGACAATTCATAGGCTTATTTGGAAGCTAAATGCTTCCAGTCATTCAAGACTAATAATTATTTTGCATAAGTATCAGTTACTTGAGTTGCTGTAACAGTTACATTAAATTCAACTTTATCAGCTGTTACTGATAAGTTTTCTCCCATAAATGTATCAAGTGCATTTACTTCATCATTAGTTAATGTACCTTCAACATTGATTGGTTCCCATACCCAAGAAATTGTATATCCTTTAGTAAATGAACCTGGTTCATAACTATTAGCATTATTATAAGCTGCTAAAGCTGCTTTTAATTCAGCAAAAGTCATATTTGCTTTAGTTCCAGTAGCTAAGTTTCCATCAGCCTTTTTAATAGTATATCTTAAAGGATGATATTCGCTAGTAGCATCAGCAGTTTGTGTTTTACTAATTACTAAATTACCATCAGCATCTTTACCATAGTAAACCATGAAATCATTTGCTGTCTTAAGATCTACATTTAAAGTAAATCTTGTTTCCATATTACCAGATAATTCAAATGTATATTCACCAGTAGTTCCTGGAGCAACAACATTTTCACCAGCAGTTAAAGTTTGAACATATACATCATTCTTAAAAGAATATGATTCAGCAAATAAATTAATATTTTGTTCAGTTGTAACCTTATCACCATCTAATAATAGTTCCCATTTAGCAACTCTAGCTTCATCTGTCATATCAATTTTAGAAGTATATTTAGCATAAGTTCCACTTACTGAATAAGCAGTAACAGTAACTAACATAACTAAAACTGTTAAAATAGACATCTTTTTCATTTATGTTTCACCTCCTTTAATACATATTTTTATGCATAGTACTATGCATAGAAGGTTATATCCTTCTAATCTATGTAAACGCCTTTATGGCTGTTTACCAAATTCAACTAAGCCTTTTTCGATGGCTTATTACTTTTCTTAGAAGAAGTTGATTTTGTTACTTTAGTTTTTTCTTCTTTTTCTAGCTGTTCTTGTAACTCTTTCATTCTTTTATATTCTAAGAATTCCTGTCTTTCTATCTCTTGACGTTTTTTGGTAGAAATCATAAATCCAATACCAAACCCAATCGTTATAATAAATGCAATTAATACAATCGTCATTGGTTCTGAAAGTTTTTTCATAATAGATCCAATACCAGGAATACGACCTATATAAATACCTTCTACATCTTTAAGCTCTACTAAGTTACGATCTTGAGATGAGTTATTATCCCCTTTTGTAATGAAATATGTTTGTCCATCTTTTACGACAATATCAATAATACGGTGTGTTGTTACAGTTCCCGCTGCATCACGGAAAGCTATTACATCATCAACCTGTAAAGCGGATGGATCAACAATTTTAGTAATAATTAAATCCCCTTTTCGAATTTCTGTTTCCATAGATCCAGACAAAACCATAAAAGGCTTATATCCAAAAATACTTGGAACAACATCTTCGTTTGTTTTTGCCTGAAACATAATACTAAGATTAATTACTAATATTGGAATCAGTATCACACAAGCTATGATAACAATCCAATTACTAACGGATTGATACCATTTTTTTCCCATTTTCATTTCTTTCACCACATTTCATTTATCTTTTATTTTAAAATCAATTTTCTTACCATTCCATTATCTGCAATCACTTCAGCAGCCATAGTTTCCTCTTCTGAAGGT
>CAJUNF010000002.1:26153-64070 GCA_910587775.1 uncultured Bacilli bacterium
TTATTTTCATTAACAACTGGAACATTCAGATTTTCCTTAATTTCTTCTGAAGGTTTATTTTCATTAACAACTGGAACATTCAGATTTTCCTTAATTTCTTCTGAAGGTTCGCTTTCTTCAACAACTGGAACATTTGGATTTTCCTTAATTTCTTCTTCTGATTCGCTTTCTTCAAGGACTTCTAAATAATCTAAAACTATTTCTGCATCTTCTTGTTCTTTATCTGTAAGAAGTCCATCTAATAAGTCATTTTCTTCATCATAAGAATAACTGCAAACAAGACATTCATAATGAGTTCCAAACCAACCACTTGATTCTCTAAAATTATGACTAGTAACATCTTCTACAGAAATTACTTCATCACAAACAGTACATATTTGTTGTGTTTTTGTACAAACGTCTTCTGTACCTACTATTTCAACATGTGGCTGTGTAGTATGAATGTGTGTTTGATGCAAAGTCCAATCGCAACCTTCATTCTCACAAGATAAATCAAAAGAGCCATCGTCTTGAATACTTCCAGATACCTTTTTATGATTTCTTGTTGTTGTTTCGTTACAATTAGGATCTGAACATACTAAATTTTCTATATCATCTGTATAATCACTTACAATAAAATCATGCTTATGTTCTTCTTCTTTTGCTATAGTTTTTGTATAATTACAGCCTTCATGCTTACATTTATAAGTTGTAGATCCGTCTTGATTTTTTGTTCCTTCATCTAATTCATGTTTTCTTGTTGTTGTTTCGTTACAATTAGGATCTGAACATTTTAAATTTTCTTCATCATCTGTATAACTTTCTACAATAAAATCATGTTTATGTTCTTCTTTTGCTATAGTTTTTGTATAATTACAGCCTTCATGCTTACATTTATAAGTTGTAGATCCGTCTTGATTTTTTGTTCCTTCATCTAATTCATGTTTTCTTGTTGTTGTTTCGTTACAATTAGGATCTGAACATTTTAAATTTTCTTCATCATCTGTATAACTTTCTACAATATAATTATGTTGATGTTCTTCTTTTACTATAGTTTTTGTATAATTACAGCCTTCATGCTTACATTTATAAGTTGTAGACCCATCTTGATTTTTTGTTCCTTCATCTAATTCATGTTTTCTTGTTGTCGTTTCATTACAATTAGGATGTGAACATACTAAATTTTCTATATCATCTGTATAATCTTTTACACCAAATTTATGTTTATGCTCTTTAGGTGGTTGCTCTGGATTAGAATCATTATGATCATTTCCACCATTATTATTGGAAGACCCACCAGTATTACCAGAACCATTTCCTCCACTTGGACGATTATTCCCACCATTTGGATGATTATTTGATCCATGTTCTGGACGAGAATGATTTTGATCTTCTTCGTGATCATTCTCAGCACTTATTGGAGGTACTGGATTTATTTGATCTCCAGGATTCACAATATTCTTATCATTTGATATTGTTCCGTCTGAATTCTCTAACTGATCATTATTTTGATTCTCTTTATTAGTATTTGTAATATCTACTTCATCTCTATGTTGTGATCCTGTTTGAGAATTTATTGTAGTATCTAAATTTTCTTTATTTGATACTTCTTCAGTTACTGTTTGCTTATTTTTCAATATATTTAATAATTGAATATTTTGCGCAGCAGTACCTCGATAATCAGAAATTCCAAAATGATTTGCTAATTCAGCACGGAATGCAAATGAATATCCATATCCTGCTAATCTTAAAGCATCTTCAAGAGAAGCCTCCTTAGAATTAGAAAGATCAATTGTATCATAAATAGATGTTTCTTCTTGCTTTAAATCTTTCAAAGAATGTAGATCTTTTTTTCCTAAACCATCAACCTTTAATCGAGGCATCAAGCTATTAAGATCATTTATAATTGATTCTGCTGCATCAACAGATTTTTCTTTAATAATCTTCTCGTCAATTTGACGAATAATCTCATTTACTTTTTTTTCATCGTGTTTATGCTCTTCTTTATTTTGAACAGCACAACCACTAACTCCTAAAGCCCCTGCCATAGTAAATAGGGCTAAACGTTTTCTAAGTTTACCAAACTTATCAAATAGTGTGTCTTGCTTACTCATTCTTAAATCAACCCTTCTACCAACTCTAAAATTATGAGAGTGGTCCCTTTTTCACATAGATATTATACATTTTTTTTCAAGCTTGTCAACACTAAATTTAACAAATTTCGACATTTTATAAAAAATTAAAAAAGAGAAATAATTTTCTCTATTTCTCAAGCCATATGGTAGCAGGACCTTCATTTACTAAATTGACTTGCATATCTTGTCCAAAAAAGCCAGTTTGTAATGAAACATACTTTCCAAGTTCTTGATTCCAAAGATCATAAAGCTTTTTAGCTTCTTCACTTTTCATAGCCATGATATAACTTGGACGATTTCCTTTACTTGCATCTCCATATAAAGTAAATTGACTAACCGATAAACACTCACCCATTACATCTATAACGCTTTTATTCATATTTCCTAATTCATCTGGAAATATTCTTAAATGAGCAACCTTCTTTGCCAAATACTGAATTTTATTTAAATCATCACCTTCAGTAAATCCAACAAACAATACTAGTCCATGACGAATCATTCTTTCTTCATTTTGAAAACTTACAGAAGCTAGACTACATCTTTGTACTAATACTCTCATCTAATTTGTTCCTCAAAAGTTAATACTTTAAAATCATTTTTAATTCCATATTCTTCTAAATATATAGAATCAACATCAAGTGTAGTAACCTTAGATACTCCAACAGGTAATTCTTCTAAAACTTTTAAAACTTCTTCTTTAGATGATCCTTCTATCTCAACATAAGTAGGAATAAGTGGCCAACTATCAAAATCAAGCTCTACACCTTTATATAAATATCGTATCCTTTTATTCACTTGAAAAGATCTAGATGTATATCCAAGTTCTGATAAAATTTCAGATGTTTTACCAAAGTCTGATACTTCAATTTCAACTTCTCTTACTCCACCAACTTTTTGATTATCTAAAATTTCTTTAATTGTTAATGTAGTAACTTCCCCATTTGTACGTAACCGAAGCCACTTATGCGGATCCACAGGGTTAAAATCATAAATCTTTCTTTGTTGCACAAAGTCTCCCTTTTTTTGGGCACCTTTTTCTTCTAAGAAATCAATCCACTTTTGCAAATCTATTTCAAGAACTCTTAACTCATACTCCATTATTTTCGAACAACTCCTTTTACAAAACTAAACGCAGTCAAAGAAGAAATAAAATTTTCTAATTCTTCTTTATTTTTTACACGTATAGTCATTTCATATAAATTACCTTGATCATTTTCCTTTGTTTTAATAGAATCAATATAAATATTTTTACTTGTAGCTTTAGAAATCAAATCAAGTAAATAGTTTTTACCTGGAATTACTGATATAGAAATATCCGTATAATAAAGAATTTCTGAAACTTCATTCCATAAAACATCAATTAAACGCGTTGTTTTAAAAGAGATATTAGGACAGTCTGCGCGATGAACACTCACTCCTTCTCCTTTTGTAATATATCCTTTAATGTCATCACCTAAAACTGGCTTACAACACTTTGCCAAATTTACTAAAATATCTAAAGACCCTGAAACTATAATATCACTCTTACTATTTTTAAAAGTGGTTTTCTCATTACGTGCTATCTTTTCAATTAAAAGATCTTGGACATTTTTCTTATCATCTAAAGTAAGACCAATAATATACCCAGCTGTATAGCGTAAAGATCCAACAGCAAAATAAATTTCATTTAAATCTTTTAATTTTAAATCCTTACATATTTTATCTACATGACTAGAACTTAAAACTTGATCAAAAGAACATTTGCGCTTACGTAATTCTTTTTCAAATATTTCTTTTCCCTTATTAATATATAACTCTCGATCTTGCTTACTAAAATAAGATTTAATTTTATTTCTAGCATGACTCGTTTTAACAAAATTTAACCATTCTTTATTTGGGGTACTATTATTGTTTGTCTTAATTGTAACAATATCATTATCTGAAAGTTCAAAACTTAAAGGAACAATATTATCATTAACCAAAGCTCCTATTATACGATCTCCTATATCAGAATGAATTCGATAAGCAAAATCAATTGGAGTTGCTCCTTTTGGAAGTTCCACAACATCCCCTTTAGGAGTAAACACATATATAAAATCATTTAAAAAATCATTATGAACAGAAACTTCAAATTCTGCATCACTCTCACTAGCCTTTGTTTCGATCAAACTTCGAAATACTTCTAATTTTTGTTCCATCATATTTTGAACTTTTTTAGCACCTTTTTCCTTATATGACCAATGAGAAGCAATTCCTTTTTCTGCAATTTCATCCATTTCCCAAGTTCGAATCTGTATCTCAAAACGATGGCCATCTATTCCAAAAACTCCAGTATGTAAACTTTGATATAAATTCTCCTTTGGCATTGCAATATAATCTTTAAATCTTCCTGGAATAGGACGATATTTTGCATGAATAAGTCCTAATGCTGTATAACAATCACTTACCTTATCTACAATAATACGCATTGCTAAAATATCATAAATACTATTCCATTTTTTTCCATTATTCAATTTATTATAAATACTATAAACGCTTTTTACACGACTTTTAACATAAAACTTAATATCATGCTCAATTAAAATATTACTAATAGAATCCTGCATATCCTCTAAAACATCTTTTAATTCTTCACTCGTTGCATTAAGTCTTTCTAAAATATCTCGATAAGCATCTGGTTTCAAATACATTAAAGATAAATTCTCTAATTCACTTTTAATCGAATTAATACCAAGACGATGAGCAATAGGTACTAAAACACTCATTGTTTCATTTGCTTTTTGTTTTCTTTTTTCATCACTTAAGTACTCAGCAGTTCTCATATTATGTAAACGATCGGCAAGTTTAATAAATAAAACGCGCACATCTTCTGCAATACCTACTAATACTTTTCGTAAATATATAGCACTAGATTCTGAATTATCTGATAATTCTAATTTATTAATTTTACTAATAGAATCTACAATATTTGCAATTTCAAAACCAAACTTTTCTAGAAGTTCATCCTTGGTAGTCATAGAGTGATTAATCACTTCATGAAGAAGGGCTGCTTGAATCGTTACTACATCAACATTAAGTTCTGTCAAAATAAGTGCGACTGAAGTAGGATGAGCAATAAAATCATCCCCACTTAATCTTTTTTTTCCTTCGTGTTTTAATTTTGCAAATTCATAAGCTGCTTTAATTTTTAAAGTATCTTCAAGTGTAAGTTCTTTCATATTAGAAAGTATTTTATCAATCATGATAATCCTCCTCGCCTTCTTTTTTTCGATAAAAAATTTTACATGCAATTTTGGAATCTAAATAACTCCTAAATTTTCTAGCATCTTCAAGTGATCCAACAACACTCAAATAATGTGTTGGAACCGCTAAATGTGGCTCTATTGTATTGGCAAGCCTAGAAGCCTCTCTAGCATCCATTGTATAACCCCCACCCACAGGTAAGAAAACAACATCTGCTTTAATACTTTGATTATCAAAAATATTATCAGTATCTCCTGCAATATAATAAATGACATGATCTAAAGTAACAACATACCCAAGCCACCCCATCTCCTTTTTATGAAAATCTTTTTCACGATTATATGCTGGAACTGTTCGAAAACTCATCGTTTCAAAAAAATATTCTTCAAAAGGTTTTACAATTTTAATATGATCTTCTAAAACTCCAATATCCAATAATTCTTCATAAATCTCTTTTGGAATAATAAAGTAAGTATCTTCTTTTTTTACTTTTAAAATATCCAATAAAGAAAAATGATCCCAATGAGGATGAGTAATAAAAATAAAATCAGCATCTTGAAATTTCTTTGGAATTTGAAATGGATCAAAATATAATTTTAAACTTCCACTTAAACAAATGGCACTTTGTTGAAACACTTGAATTGGTTCTTGCATTTTAATCCTCCTGTGAAAATAAATTTTTTCTAGTATTTCTTACATATTCATCAATTAAATTATTATCTGTATTTAAAATATCATCTACCATATCAAATAAAGTTAAATTAACTCCTCGATTCCATTTATTATTTCGTAAATACTTCCAAATATCTTCAACTTTAATATAAATCATATGATTATGATGTAATTCCCTTAACTTACTTTTCATAGCTGGTAACAAACGTTCATATAACTCCTCTAAAGAAGAAAAAGTTTCATCCATAATCCACCTCTATCTTAAATTCTAAATTCTTGCATACATTTATTATATATCAAAGCAAAATTTTAGAAAAGGAGAAATACATGCGAAAAAACAAATTCATAACCTCCACATTAATTCTTATGGCTGGTGGAGCAATCACTCGTCTTTTAGGTTTTATTATCAAAATTATCTATACAAGAATGCTTGGAGAATCTGGAGTAAGCCTATATTCCATCGTAATGCCAACTTACTCTCTTTTAATAACACTTGCATCACTAAGCCTACCAATTTCAATCAGTAAAATTGTTGCAAGTAATAAATTTAGAAGTACCAAAGTTCTTTTATCTTCTACTTTTATTATTTTTATTTTAAATATTATTTTAATGATTATTATGTTTCTCTCAAGTAAATTTATTGCTATTCATTTACTTCAAAACGAACAATGCTACTACTTACTAATTTCTATGACTTTAACACTTCCTTTTATTAGTATTTCATCTATTTTAAAAGGTTATTTTTTTGGACGTCAAAGAATGATTCCGAACACAATATCAAACATTTTAGAACAAATAGTAAAAATCCTTCTAATTCTATTTCTTTTACCAATTTTAGTGAAAAAATCACTACTTTTAGGAGTTATTGGTTTCATTTCTTTTAATATCATAACAGAAATAGTAAGCATTATAACATTTCTCTTCTTTGCACCCAAAAAATTTACAATCCACAAAAAAGATATACGACCAGATTCCAAAGCTATTAAAGAAATTTGTGCTATTTCTATTCCAACTGTATCTAGTAGATTCATTGGTAACATTGGTTTTTTCCTAGAACCAATTATTTTAACAAACTTACTTCTTTTTGTAGGATTTTCAAGCGATTATATTTTAAGAGAATATGGAGCTTACAACGCTTACACAATAGCACTTCTTACTATGCCTAGCTTTTTTGTAGGTGCAGTATGCTCATCACTTATTCCAGAAATAAGTAAATATCAAAGTGAAAAAAATACGGAAATGATTAAACGAAGATTTTGGCAAGCTATGATTTTTTCTTTTTTAATTGGTTTTTTCTTCTCAAGTATCATTTATTTTTATCGCAATTCTCTCCTTCATATAATTTATAACACTTCATTAGGAGTCGATTACCTAAAAATACTAGCACCCTTTTTTGTTCTTTTCTATTTAGAAGCACCTCTAATGAGTATGCTCCAAGCCCTAGGGCATTCCAAAGAAACCATGAAAATTACATTGGTTGGTGAAATAATTAAAATCTCCTCTTTAATCCTTTTCTGTCTTCTAAAGATGGGTTTATATAGTTTGGTATATGCAGAAATTATAAACATTATCTTTGTAGTAATACTAAATATTAAAAAAATTAAGAAGTTTGTTTTTTCTTCTTAATTTTTTGATTCTAAATATTTCTCAAAACTAATTTCTTGTATTGTTCCACTTTGATAATTCTTAGGAATAATAGTAACACGATAGTTTTCGAGCTCATTTCCACTACGACGATACTCATAATACTCTTCTAACTCCGTTTTATCATTAGTTCGATATAGTTTCTTTTTTAAATCTTTCAAACTAATATAATTTTGATTTAACACATATTCAAGTGGCGCCTTTGTATTTCCATATTTAACAAAAACATTTGAAACACAAATACCTGTATAAATATCATTTTCATACTGAAATAAAGAATAAATTTGATTTTTACAATTATTTACAGGTTCTACTTCCAAAACAAAATCAGTATAATCTTTTACATATCGTAACCTCTCAGGCATTTGAATTCGAAATAAATAACTACCTAAGAAAAATAAAACAACCGCTATCATCATAGCACCTAATAATAAAGTAAAAAAACTACCCAAAATGACTTTTAAGATTCGTCTATGTTGTTTCATAAAAATCCTCCACACTACCATTATTATATCATTGTGAATTAAAAGAAAAAAGAGTTTTTAACTAGCATCCTCGAATATTACAATTATCTTTTTTTAAAATAGATGTAACAAGCTCATCATATAAAGAATAAAGTTCTTTAATTTGTTCCTCAGTCATTTTACTATACTTAGTTTGATCTTCCATAAGACTTACAGTACCTACATGACTTTTTAATATCTCTCCATTTTGAAAAGCCGCTACATAAGGCATATAAATTCGTTTTTCATGAGTATTGTATTTTTTCCCATTTGTATCTTTTAAAACATAATCTTCTAAATCATCTTTCAAAAAATCTAGTAAAGCATAATATCCTTTAGAACCTTCTACTGTTTTTATTAGTTTACCATTCTTTATTTCATAAGTATCTTTCTCATTATCTAAATTAAGATAATAAAGTGTTTTAATATTTTGATTTTTCAATACATCAAACAAAACTGGTATTGCATTTCGGCACCAAGGACACCAATTAGCTCCAATATATAAAATAGCATTTTCTTTTTTTAATACTTCAATTGCTTCCTCACAATTTACATATTTAACTGGATTATCTTCTGGTATGATAATGTCATTATATAAAGCTCCATCGCTTTCCCTTATAGTTCCATTTAATGATTCATATTCTTCTTTAAATCGAAGAGAATCCGTTATACTTGTATCATGATCTTTCGAAAAATATAAAACACCTCCAATAAAAATAAAACTAAAAACGAATAAGAAAAAAACACAAAATAAAAATTTTTTATTCATAAAAATACCTCCAAATAAAAAAATAGCAAAAGAAAAGCGTTTTGAAAACAAACGCTGAGTAAATTTTACTAAACGGAACGTTGAGTACAAGAATTAGAAACCTCTAAAGGAACATGATAAGAAATCCATTTTTTATTTTCATTTAATAATCGAATATCCAAAAACAAATTACTACATTCCTGATTTTGACAAAAACATGAATAATCATCCAATTGAAACTCAATAGTTTCTAGTAACTCTGTCATAGAATACTTTGCTTCACCTAAAGTATTTGAAGTACCACACTCACTAATCTTTTTTGACTCATCTTGATTTTGCTCAAATAAAGTACATGTAATTCCATAATACTTTTCTACATCAGAAGATAAATAAGTAATATCAGAAATAAACAAAGACTTTTTTAAATCATTATAAGCAACAATTCCTTTTAAAGAAAAATCCTCATGATTAGAAGCTAAAGATGAAAACTGAAAAGAATTATCATTTTTAGGAAACATCCACCAAATTCCTAAAAACAAAATAATTAAAAATGCTACTACAAATGCGAAAGCTTTTCGATGTGTTTGAAAACCTTTTTTATTTTCTCCCTCAATAATTTCAGAAATATCAACACAAAAGCACTCACTTAACTTCTTTAAAAGATCAATATCTGGAATACCTCTTCCATTTTCCCATTTACTGACAGCCTGCGCAGTAACATTTAATTTTTCTGCTAATTGTGCTTGTGTTAAACAAATACGTTTTCGCTGTTCTAAAATAAATTGCCCAATTTTTACTGCATCCATATTTTTCACCATAAAATATTATAACAAAAAATATGCCTATCAGCATATTAAAGTTCACTTTTTTTAATCAAATAAATTTTACGTCCTTTATAAAAAGCATAGAACACCTCTTCAATTGTTAAATTTTTTTGATTTAACTCTTTCTCTAACCAATACTTATTTTTATGAATATGTGAAAGAGCCTTTTTTTGTAATTCTCCATCTACAATTAAAGGCATTGGATAATCAGACCTTGTCCTAAAAAAATTATATTTAAAAATAGATAACTTACCATTAGGTTCTAAAAACGCATACTCTACTTCTTCAATATTTTTAATAGACTTTTGACGTAAACTAAGAAGTAAATCATCCATAGAGTAACGTTGTTTTACCATTTCTTGATAATTAACATGACCATTACAAATGATAAGAGATGGCTTTCCACCAAAGAATGTTCTAAATGTACGTGATTTAATACTTACAAAAGCAAGCATTAACTCTAAAAATACGAGTAACCCTAAAGGAACTACTGTAAGCCAAATAGAATCATTAATATTTTCAATACTAATTGCCACTAATTCTGCAATCAAAATAGATACAATCAAATCAATAATTCCCAGTTGTCCAATTTCTCGTTTTCCCATAATGCGATAAAGTAAAACAATAAAAAAATAAAAAAAAGTAGTTCGTAAAATAACTTTAAATAATTCTTCCATTCTATCACCTATTACTATTATGATCAAAAGAATATTTTTTTAATCACTTCATATGATTTATTAAGTGAGGTAAACATGAAAAATTTAAAATCTTATGGAAAACAATTAGCAATTTTTAGTATAACTATTTTAAGTATCACAATATTTTTTAGTATTTTACAAACATTTAATCTTATAAGTCCCAAAACGACTCACATACTAAGTATAATAATTATCATGCTTCTTACTTTGATTATGGGAATAAAAGAAGGAAAAAAAGCAAATAGCAAAGGATACTTAGAAGGATTAAAATTAGGAGGATTATTACTACTATTACTTTTATTATTAAATACAATATTTTATGGATTCAATTTTAATTTAAATAGTTTCATTTACTACTTAGCCCTCTTAAGCATTACCATTATTGGTGCAATGATTGGAATAAACAAAAAGAAAAAGTAAAGATGTGATTCTTTACTTTTTAAATTGAAATTGATTATTTTCATAAACTAACACTAAATCATTTGAAAAAAACATCTTAGTTTTTGGGTTTACTACATCTTCTTTTAAATAACCAGAACTCTTTAACTCACCTATTGTAATATCTTCACTGCATACATCCTCATAAAAACAATCCAAAGCACTTTCAAATATTTTTTTGGTAGCAACTAGGTAAAGTTTCTCTTGATGATGCTCTACAATTTTCAAAGTAGTAGGTAAAGCAATAATGACTAATGAAGCTAAAATAGTAATCCAAAAAACAATTTTATTTTGACTCATAATCTACTCCATAATAATTTTTTAAAAATTCCAAACGATACTCTAATAATCTATCTTCTCTTATTGCATCACGAATTTCTTCCATCATATGAATTAAAAACCGTATGTTATGAATAGATAATAGTCTTGCACCAAAAGTCTCATTTGCAGTAATTAAATGTCTTATATAAGCCTTTGTATAAGATTTACAAGCATAACAATCACACTCATTACTAATTGGTGTAAAATCTTCTTTATAAGATGCATTTTTTAAATTAATCTTTCCAAATTTTGTAAGAGCATGACCATGTCTTGCAAGTCTAGTAGGACTTACACAATCAAAAATATCGATTCCCCTTATAACTCCTTCAATTATATCAATTGGTTCACCAATACCCATTAAATATCGAAGTTTATCTGTTGGTAAATATGGAATAGAATAATCAATTGCTGCATACATCTCTTCTTTGCTTTCATGATCATTTGCAACTCCACCAATACTATAACCATCGAAATTCATTTTTACAGTTTCTTTAGCACTATACTCTCTTAAATCCTTATGAGCACCACCTTGAACAATTCCAAAAAGCATTTGATTTGGATTATTATGAACATCAAGCCCTCTTTTTGCCCATCTCAAAGTTCGCTCCACACTATTTTTTAAATACATATAATCAGCTCTAGCTGGAGGACATTCATCAAAACTCATAGCAATATCACTATCTAATTTATTTTGAATTTGAATAGATAACTCAGGAGTTAAAAATAATTTTGTTCCATCAATATGACTTTTAAAATGCACGCCTTCTTCACAAATATCCTTTTTCTTATTTTTAGCAAGAGAAAAAACTTGATATCCACCAGAATCTGTTAAAATCGGCCCATCATAATTCATAAACTTATGAAGACCTCCTGCTTTATTTACAATATCTTCTCCTGGTCTTAACCATAAATGATAAGTATTAGCAAGAATGATTCCTGAATTCATATCTTTGATTTCCTCTGGGCTTAATGTTTTTACTGTTGCTTGCGTTCCAACAGGCATAAACATAGGTGTTTCATAAACTTTCCCATTATATACAAACTCACCAAGTCTTGCTTTGGTATTTTTTTCTTCCTTTTTTAATTCATACTGAAATTTCATGCTACTCACCAATTTTATTATAACATCTATAACTTTTTTTACAAGTTGCTACAAAAAGTCTAATAATTACCTTTCATTATTTTGAATAAAAGATGCAATTTCATCATAATCAGAAATCTTAAACTCATAATTAGATCCATCCTTAAAGCATTTTAATGTAATGATACCACTTTCTACTTCATCAGAACCTAAAACAAGTACATAAGAAATTCCCAAGCGATCTACAGAATTCAAAATCTTATTTAATTTACGTTCATTGTATTGAATATCTACATGAACATTTCGTTTCCGAAGTTCATAAGAAAGCTTCATAGCTTCTTTTTTGGTTCCTATTGGAACAAGAAACAAATCTATAATACTTTTCTCTGACATATTCTCATTTTCTTTTACAACTTCACAAATTGCATCAAGACCAAAACTACATCCAACAGCTGGATACTCATTTCCATCATCTATAAAGTTGGTAATAATACGATCATATCTTCCACCACCACCAATTGCAGAAGTAACCTTACTATTATTTGCAAATACCTCAAACACTGTTCCTGTGTAAATATTAAGACCTCTTGCAAGAGTAAGATCAATATTCACTTGATCTTGAATACCTAAAATATTCAAATAATTAAGTACTTCATCTAACTCTAAAATACCTAATCGAATCATTTCATTATCTGTACTTTTAAACTCTTTTTTAATTCCTTCAAAACCTAAATTAAAATAAGAATATAATTTTTCAATTTGGGAAAGTGTAATTCCACATTCTAAAAATTCTTTTTGAATTTCTTCTTTAGTTAACTTTTTAAATTTATCAATTACTGTAATAACATGAACCATTTGTTCTTCGCTTACCCCACAAGCCTGAAGTATTCCACTCATAAGTTTACGATTATTAAAAAAGATAGTACAAGAAATATTTAAACGATTAAAAACCAAAGCATAAAGACTAATAAGTTCTGCATCTACAAATACATCTTTAACTCCAGCAACATCTACATCACATTGAATAAATTCGCGATTTCTACCCACTTTAACAGGACCATCACGAAAAACTTTACCAATTTCATAACGTTTAAATGGCATATTTAAATCTTTTGTTAAAGTAATAAGTTTTGCAAAAGGAACTGTTAAATCATATCTGAGTGCAAGATCACGATCTCCTTGATCTGATAAACGATAAACCTCTTTTAAAATTTCAGCTCCTCCACCATATTTACTTGCTAAAACATCATAATAGCAAAGTGTGGGTGTTACAACAGGTAAATATCCAAAAGACTCAAATACATTCGTTAACACTCCTGTTACATAATTACGAACCATTTGCTCCTTTGGTAAATAATCAAAAGTTCCCTTAACATTTTTAAGTTCTACATCTTTCATAAAATCTCCTCTTTTCTTCAAAAAAAGATTATACATTCCTGTATAATCTTTTTACACAGGCATCAAGCACTATAAAACGCACTTGTGCCAAACATTTTTGTTTTTTACAAGTGCAAATTCTGATGGGTATGATGTATATAATAATTAAAAGTCATTCAAAATCGCCCTTTCTAAATTTGAGTATAAATATAAATACTATATTTGTCAAGTTTACTTTAAAGGCGAATGATGTTCAATTTTCTCCCAAGTAATATTTTTTTGAATAATAGTTAAAAGAAAAACATAAACATATGAAATTAAAAAAATTGGATGATAAAAAATCACAAAACAACATTTCCTCTTATCATAATTTAATTTTCCCTCTTCACGTTTCAAAATTAAACTAGTTACAAAAGCCAAAAAGAAATAACATAGTAAAAAAAGAAAAATGGGAAAAATAAAACTTAAAATAGAACAAGTAACAATCATTTTAAGAATGAAAAAAAGGAAAAGAAAAAGAAATCCAATCACTAAACAAAGAACAGCTAAAATGCCATACATCATGGAATAGATAGAACCTAAATTAATTGGATTTGTTGCGATTATTTTATGATACTTCCCAAAATACTTAAGATAATTTTCAAAATAACCTTTAATCCATCGTTTACGTTGTAAAACACTTTGAGAAAAACTTGTTGGTTGATCATCAAAAAAAATAGCATTTTCATTATAATTCATACTAATGTGATGTAGTGTAGCATAATGACTAAGCTCCACATCCTCAGTTAACGTATGAAAAGGATATGTCATCCATTCACGAATATATTTTCCATGTATATAAAATCCAGTGCCAGACAATAAAACATTTTTACAATACTTTAAATTATTCTTATTAATCCATTCATTAATAAAAGTATACGTAAGACCTGCACTTATACTTAATACTGAAGTTCCATTTTTTAAATTTCGATATCCAGTACTAATACCAAAGCCTTTCTTATAATCTTTTTCCATCTCTAAAATAAAATTTTGATCCAATACATTATCAGCATCAATAATAAAATATGCATCAAAATAAATTTTTTTCGTTTCCAAGTCTTCAATCAACTCTTGTAATGCATAACCTTTACTCTTACACTCTAAATGCTTTCTTACAAAGAAAGACACTCCATATTTTTGACAAATCTTAATAGTAGGATCCATATGATCTTCAACAATTACAAAAACATCTTTCATATTTATAGATCTAGTTTGCATTTTTATACTTTTTAAAAGGCTTTCAATAACCTTAGATTCATCTCTTGCAGGAATTAAAATTGCAAACTCTGGATCTTTTGATATTTCTGTTTCTAACTCATAAACATTACGATTCCTTGTAAAATACAATTTAGCAAAAATTAGACTTCCAAATAAAAGAAAAAGAAAAGAAAAAAGAATTAGAAAAATCATTTTTTTACCTCTATTAATTTCATATTAGTATAATATTTTCTTAACACTTCATCTCCATAATAACGATCAAAAAACTCTCCAACAAAAGTAATAGGAGCATACCCCTTTACCCTTAACATCTGACGAAACAAAGCTCCCCATGAAACAGTAAAATCTAAAACTAATAAAACCAAACAAATATTAGTAAAAATAACTGCAAATTTTCTTGGAAAATACTCAATAACAGAAGAAAGTGCTGGATAAACAATTTTAGCAAACAATAAAGCAAGAAGTCCCCAAACAATCATATAAGGAATTGTAGTTCTACCATTGATATTTAAAAAAGCATCACTATAATCCCAAGAAACAGTATGTAAAAATGTTTCTTGTAGAAAACTAATTCCATATTCAAATACTCCACCTATCAAAGCACCTTCTAAAAATGTCTTAAAATTACTCTTTGGTTTAGATAAAAGTAAGACCGTAAATAAAACTGCACCTGCACCATATACAGGACTTATTGGACCATAAATAACCCCACGACGTAATTGCCAAACAAGCTCATGATGATAATGATAATGTATAAACACATTCAAAATCTGTTCATAATAAGCACCAAAAATAGACCCCAACAAAAAAATCCAAAATAATTTATGAAAACAAATCCCTGAAGCAAACTTTTTTTCCTTATCCATACTACCCTCATTAATTTCTAATACTATTCTAACACACTTTAGAATATTTTTGACATGAAAAAAGAACTACTTAAAGTTCTACTTTTCTTGTAAGGTTACCATTTACAAACACATTAGTATAAGCTTCCTTCATTTTTAAATATTCTTCTTGTATCATCAAACAATATGTCTCATAATCAGATTTAGAATTTTCAAAAACAGCTTCTTCTAAAATATCTTGTATCTCTTCTTGTGATTTTTTTATAATTTCATAATAATATGGAATCATAATTTTTGAATCCAATACAAGATGTGACATTTCTAAATATTTTTCTTCCTCTACATTGCTTAAGCATGTTCTTAAAACTTCTACTTTCTTTTGCTCTAAAAGTTCATTATTTTGACAAATGGCACTACGTAGTAAAGATATTCCTAAATCTGCTCCATAACAAAAACAGAATAAATCTTTAAGTTCTATTAATTCTTCATCATTCAAAAATTTCCTGATTTTTTTACCATCCCAAAGTTCATGAAGACGAAATAATTTCTCTTTTCGTACCTTAGGATCATTATTTTTACTTAAAGAAGGAACAGAAGATTTTAAATAAACCATTTCTTTTTTCTCCTGTGGTTGTAATAATAAATCTCGATATCTCTTAGAAATATGCCATTTTTTTAAGATTTGATCAGAATTTAATCTTCCATTTTCACTTGGATTCCCTAAATAATTCATTAAAGTAAATGAATCTTGTTGCTTCTGATAAAAGTCTTCTCTAAAAGAAACTGGTTCCATTTTCTTTTTCCCGCAATTCATTGAATCAGTAATACCAAGCATTTTATTTCTTTCTAAAATATAATGGTATGCAAATTGATAAAGCCCTACATTTTGCGAGTTTTTAAAAAATTTATGATGTTGTTTTAAATACCAATTTAAAAATTGAATTCGCTCTTTCACACTTAATTTTAGAACATTCTCTTCATTAGCTATTTCTTTTGGAATATTACTTTGAGAAAACTTATATTGAAAAATTTCTTCAATCAAGCGAAAATCGCTAATTTCTTCTAAATACGAAAAAACAAATGGTAGTTTTTCGTGAAAACACTCAAGCAACATTTGTAACTCATCTAACTTCATATGTTTTAATTGTGTTTTGGTATCATTCCATTGTAAAAAAGCAATTCGTGATTTTTCAAGATCTACTTTTTTGGTATATAATAATGCATAAAATGTTGCATATATTTGATTAATATTTTTTTCCATAACCCACCTACTTTTCTTAAAATTGTATCTGATCCTCTATATATTTTGATAAATCAGCAATTGGTATCGTAACCTGTTTCATAGTATCACGATCCCTTACTGTAACAGTTTTATTTTCTATACTATCATCATCTACAGTAATACAAAAAGGTGTACCAATCGCATCACTTCTACGATAACGTTTTCCAATACTTCCCGCTTCATCATAAGATACTTGAAAATCTTTAGATAACATTGCATACAACTCTTTTGCTAAATTCCCATGTACTTTTTTCACAAGAGGTAAAATTGTTGCTTTAACTGGCGCTAAATAAGGATGTAATTTTAACACAACTCTTTCCTCACCATCCACCATTTCACTAGTATAGCTTTCTGTTAAAATTGCCAAAACAAGACGATCAAGCCCCACACTTGGTTCAATAACATATGGAATATATCTCTCATTAGTTTCAGGATCTAAATATCTTAAATCATTTCCAGAATAATCTTGATGAACAGTTAAATCATAATCAGTTCGATCTGCAATTCCCCATAACTCATCAAATCCGTGATAATAACGATATTGAATATCTGTTGTAGCCACCGAATAAAAAACTAATTCTTCTTTTTTATGATCATGAAATCTTAAATTTTCTTTCGATAATCCTAAACTTAACAAAAAGTCCATACAATAGCTCTTATAATATCCAAACCATTCTAAATCTTCTCCAGGTTTACAGAAGAACTCAAGTTCCATTTGCTCAAATTCACGTGTACGGAAAGTAAAATTTCCTGGTGTAATCTCATTACGAAAAGCCTTTCCTGTTTGTCCAATTCCAAATGGAAGCTTTAATCTCATACTTCTTTGTACATTTAAGAAATTTACAAAGATTCCTTGTGCTGTTTCAGGTCTTAAATAAACAACTGATTTCGCATCTTCTGTAACACCTTGAAACGTTTTAAACATTGTATTAAACTCACGTATTCCAGTAAAATCTGAAGATTTACAAACAGGACAAGGCACATTTGCTTCCTTAATAAAACTTTCTAGCTTTTCCTTACTCCATCCATCACTAGATTCATCAATTTCTTTTTCATGTAAATAAGCATCAACTATTTTATCAGCACGAAAACGATTTTTACATTTTTTACAATCCATTAAAGGATCACTAAAATTTGCAACATGACCTGTAGCTTCCCATGTTTTAGGATTCATTAAAATTGCACTATTCATTCCATAATTATAAGGATTTTCTTGTATAAATTTTTTCCACCAAGCTTTTCGTACATTCTCTTTTAAACTAGCTCCTAAAGGACCATAATCAAACGTATTAGAAAGTCCCCCATATATTTCACTTCCTTGAAAAATATATCCATATTGTTTACAAAAATTAACAAGTTTCTCTAAATTATTTTGATGATTCATTTTTTTCTCTCCAATCTTTTTCAAAAATTTCCATTGTAATGCGATCATATCGATTCCCATTTAAATAATAACACTCATGACGTCGTCCGCACTCTAAAAAGCCAACTTTTTCATAACAACGGATAGCTCTTACATTAAAATCATATACAGTCAAATCAATGCTATGTAAATGAAGAATATTAAACCCATAAGAAAGTAAAAGATTTAGCGCTTCAGCACCATAACCATGACTACGATATTCTTCCAAACCAATAAAGATTCCTACTGTAGCTGTCTGATCAATTGCATTAAAATGCATTAACGAACAATTTCCAATTAATGTATCATTTTCCTTTGACACAATTGCAAAAGTGTATTCTTGATTCTTAAGCGTATCTAAAATCCAATCTCGTTCTACCTCAACATTCATAACTCTTGTTGAACCATGCGTATTAACTGTAATTTCTGGATCATTCATCCATGTTACATAACTCTCAACATCTTCTATACTAACTGGTGATAAATATATTCTTTCACCATCTATTTTTTTATAATATTTCATAAAACACCTTCTAACTCCTTTTCATTTTGAATGATAACTAATCCATCTAATATTTCATTACTACTAAATTCCTTTTCTTTCATCGATTCAATAAAACTTATAAGCATATCGTAATAATGATCATAATTAAGAAGAACAATTTTCTTTCTAGATGTTTTGCTTCTATTTTCTTCTAAAAAAGTAAATATTTCTCCAAGCGTTCCTGTACCACCTGGTAAAAAAAGAATTACATCACATTCTTCCCAAATTAATTTCATTCTCTCAAAACTAGTATCACAAACATATCCCTTATTTAATTTTGAACCCTCTTCTAAATAATCTTTCAAAATAATTTGAGTTATTGCATCTTTTGAAAAGGTATTAGCTACCACTCCCATCATTCCAACTATTGTTCCACCAATCACAAGTTCACACCCTTGCAATCTTTTTCCAACCTCTCTTGCTAAATCAAAATACTTTGAGTCAATATTATCACGAGAAGAACATCCAACAAATACTTTCATTTTATCACCTACTAAAAAAGAAAAAACTTCCAAAGAGATTAGGGACGAGCATTAACCCGCGGTTCCACCCTAATTATTCTTTAGAAGAATCACTTTTATTTATATAGCTCCGATATTCCACACCATCATCGCTTGTATAAGAAGTATTATATGTAATATTTTTAAAAAATGCAATCTTTTAATCCACATTTATTCCATTTTTTTGAGCAAATTTCTGAATTCTTTTTCTAATCTTTTGATTTTGTTTAAAAAATTCCGATGACTTATCTTGATTCTGTTTTAAAATTGACAAAATAGTTATTAAATAATCTTGCTCTAATAAAAGCCATTTTTCATCTTTTAAAAGGTACTCACAATACTCAAAAAAAGAGAGCGTAGAAATAACATCTATCGAATTAGGATAACCCATGATTGCTTTTGTTATAAGAAAAAACTGTTCAGTTTCACTAATAAAACTTTTTTCGTTCTCTAATTGAACATTTGTAATTGCTTCTGATAGTCCTGGAAAAAACTTTTCCCAATTACGCCATTTAAGAATATTATTTTTATAATCATGAAGAACATAAATAAAATAATTCAAATCCATCACTTGTTTTTTGTGAATCAAACCAGATAAAGAATGAATTTCTTCACGCTTTTCTTGAACATATAAGTAACCATTTGAAATAAGAGATGAAAAATATTTCTTTCTATTTTGTAACAATTTAAAATAATCACAAACATCTTTTAAAGTAACAAAAGAAATTTGCATCATATCTTCAAATTCTTGAACTATTTTATAATGCGTTTCAAAATCATCTGTTATAAATAAGTAATCAAGAATTAAAAATCTTAACTTTAAACTATGCTCATAAGTAAAATTTTCTAATCTCATATTTTTTTCTTTCTAAATAAAATGAATACCTTCTGATTTACCAATTGCTTTTACTTTTCGAATAGATTTTTGATTATAATGTAAAAATGATTCTGATACCACATCTTCACCATTGTCATATGTATAATCGCTTAAATCTTTATTATAAATAAGAACATTATATACTTTACCTAAAAAGTCTTCCTCATGAATTAAGCTAGGATAAAAATGAATTAGATAATTAATATAACGTAAAAACTCTTCCTTACCTGATAAAGAATAAACAAAATCATGTTCTCCCTCTAACATTAAAGCTGTAATATCAAATTGCCCTGAAACAAAATCAAATAATTGTTTAGACTTATCATTTTTATCTTGCAAAAAAGCATTAGATAATAATCCCGCATAATCCTTTATATTTAAAGCACTATAAAACAATCTTCGTTTAAAATACCAAGCATTTGATCCCAGCTCATTTGCTCTATTTACTGATAAAATTCCATTAAGCCATTGCATATCAACTGCACGTTGTGAATGAACAAATGATTTATGATATATTGCGTAAGAAACATATGATTTTATATTATCAGATATCCTTGGATATAACGCTCTAAAAGATGCTAATTGACATATATATTCATAAATTAACTCTAAATTTATAATTTTTTGATGAGTACACTCTTCAAAATGTAACACATCATCTACACTTTTATTTACATCATTACCCATAAAAATATGATCATAGGCTTGACGTTGAATGCTAGTAATAGCACCACTTGAATAATTTTCTAACCCCATTTAAAACACCACCTGAAAAAGTATTATAACACATTTTAACAAATTTTTTTTATTTTATTTAAAAAATCTTTACTTTTTAAATAAATTCCTGTATATTTCTCATAATATCGGCTTAAAAACTGGTTAATCTCATTTTGAACTTCTTCACTAATAGAAAGAGAAGTAATACTTTTAAGATCTACATAATAATATAATCGAATCATTTTTACAGTCTTTAAAGAAACAATAACTTCATTTGAAACACAATGACTACATAAATATCCACCAGAATCTGAATCAATGGTAATAATATTAGTTTTACTACCACAAGAAATACACTCATCTAAATTAAGTCCTACTCCCAAAAAGTCTAAATACTTAATTTCTAGTATATTTGTTAAAATAAGAGGATTTAATCCTTGATTCATCTTTTTAACACAATCTAAAAATAAAGGAAAAACATTAACATGATCACTTTCTTTAAAAACTTGTTGTGTTAATTCACTAATATAATTTAAATAACTAATTAAAGTAATATCAGAATGTAGCTCATAAAAAGGATCGATCACATCAACATCTTTTAATAAAGACAATTTCCCTTCTTTTTTATAAATATAAAAAAAGCCATAAGTAAAGCGTAAGGTAACAGCGCGAAGACGACTCTTCATACTTTTTACTCCCTTACACATAATCCCTATTAGGCCATATTCTCTTGTTAAAACATTGATTACTTTCGAAGTCTCACCATAACTTACTTCACTTAAGATAAAACCTTCGACTTTTGTAATCATTTTATTCACTTCTCTTCTGCTTTTTATAAGCTAAATAATACTCTATCTTTCCAGTCTTTCGAAACAATTCCCAATATCCTTTAGAATCCATATAATCACTCTTTCTATAACTATTATGTCATTAGTTATAGAATTCTATTCAAAGAATATTAAATTTATGCATCAAATTCATTAAAACCTAATTCTTTTAAACACTTATCTTTGTCTCTCCAATTTTTAATGGTCCGTACATAAAGCTCTAAATATACTTTCTTCTTTACCATTTCTTCTATTTCACGACGAGCAAGCGTTCCAACTTTTTTTAATCGTTCTCCACGTTTTCCAATCACAATCTTCTTAATAGAATCACGATCTACAATAATATCAACACTTACTCTTACTAAATCTTTTTCCTCTTCAAAATTTGTTGTTATACAGGTTAAACTATGAGGAACTTCTTCAATTGTGACATGTAAAAGTTTTTCTCGTACTAACTCACTAATCATAAAATAAATACTATTACTCGTTTTTGTATGAGGATCAAAATACATCACATCATCTTTTAAATAATTTTTAATAACCTCAATCAAGCGATTTACATTATCATTTTTCATAGCACTAATTGGTACAATATCTGAAAAATTAAAATAATCTTTATATTCATTAATCATTAAAAGTAAGCGTTCATCGCTAATTAAATCAATCTTATTCATGACTAAAATAACTGGTGACTTAGTATTTTTTAATGTTTCCATAATAAATTTATCACCATTACCAATTCCAGTAGATGCATCAATTACAAATAAAATAACATCAACATCTTTTGTTAAAGAATAAGATTCTTTATTTAAAATCCTTCCAAGTTTCCCTTGTGGTTTATGAATACCTGGAGTATCCATAAAAACAATTTGATAACCTTCTTCATTATATACACCTTGAATAATATTTCTTGTCGTTTGAGCCTTATTAGATGTAATCGCAATTTTTTCATTAATTAGTGTATTTAAAAGTGTACTTTTTCCTACATTCGGTCTTCCAATTAAACTGACAAAACCACTTCTCATAACCCCACCTACATCCTATCTAACTATTTTTAAATCTTCTAAAATCTCCTGCTGCAAAGAAAACATAACTTTCTCTTCTTCCTGATTCATATGATCATAACCTAACAAATGCAATAATCCATGTACTACTAAAAATGATAATTCTCTTTTCTCGCTATGACCATAATTCTTTGCTTGTTCCTTCATTCTTGGAATACAAACATAAATATCTCCTAACACACGTATTTCTTTAGGTAAAAAATTCTCATTATCTTCAAAAGCAAAACTAATAACATCAGTTACTTGATCTTTATTACGATTTTCATAATTTATACGTTGAATTTCCTCTTCATTTACAAAAATAACAGAAAGAATAGAATGAAGTGCATCCTCATGTACTAGTGTTGCTTCTATTACTTCCTCTAAAAAATCATAATCATGATATCCAAAATTATCATTTATCACTACATTATCCATTAAAACCACCCAAGACCCATGATTTTCGTAAAATAAGCCAAACAAATAATACAAAGAATCAAACAAATAATATTATAAAATAAATCACTTTGTAAAAATCTTGGCATATGTTTTTTGATAGCATTAAGTGCAATATAAAGTAAAAATCCGCAAACTGCACCAACTACATTAAGTATAATATCATCAACATCAAAACTACGCCCAATTTGTAATTGAACTAGTTCTACAGTCAAACTACTAACAGCACTAATAAACAAAATATGACTAATTTTGGTTGCTTTCACATATCCAGATACAAAATAACCAAAAGGTAAGAAAATTAAAATATTACCTACAACATTGGAATAAAACAAAGAACTTCCCACTTTATAACGAAACATTTCTGTAAAAGGAACTAAATTTAATCCTCCTGTTGTATTTATTTCAGCATCTGTAAGAAGTTGAAATAATATTAAAGCATACACTACAAAAACTAAATTTAAAAATTCTTTATAAAAAACAAATCGTTCTTTATTGATACGAATATATGAAACTCGTATTGCTATCATTACAACCATAAAAATAGTAAGCATTGGCCAAACCTTTGCTATTGCGTTTGTTAGTAAATTTAGTACCATAGTCAAATACCTTCTTCTTTTATTTCTTGAAATTCTTCCTGTTTACTAATATTTTCTAAAACAGCGACAAAAACTTCTATATCCATTTTACTATTATTCATATTTTTTTTCAAAACTTTTTTATCAAGAACCATTTCATTTTCTCTTAATTTTTGTTGTATCTTCTCATCAACCAAAGAAAATGACTTCGACAAAGCTTCTTCTTCTGTATATGTTTTATTTTCAATACGAACTTCTTTTTGAACTACAAAATATATTTCATACCCAAAAATAGAAAATAAAAGCTTTTTTTCATCAACATATCGATTTAAACGTGGACGAAAAATATATTTATCTACATTTCCTTTAGAAAAACTAATATTATAACGTTTCTTTCCAGTTTCTAAAGAGACTTCATAATCCATTGGCAAACTAACATTTGTCTTATACCACACTTCTCCCATTACTTTTCCTTCGGCACACACTTCTTTTACAAGCTCTTCATTTGCTTTTAATTCTCCACTTACTAAAATATCTCCTTCTCTTACAAAATCATTTACCATAACTTTTGACTCTCCAACTGAATAAGAAATCTTTTTTACAATAGCAGATTTCGTAGCAACCAAATTGCACCGTTCCCTCTTAATATTTGGTTTTGTAATAATTCGTTCCTCAATTCGTACCACATATTGCATTCCATCTACCTCAATCGACATCCACTCCAATTGATCTGGAAAATCATCTAATATGTGTTGCTTTATTTTTTCAATTTCTTGAAAATCTTTTTTTAAAGTTAAACGTTCTATACCATAATTTGATAAAGCTTTTATAACCAATTCTCTAATATCTTTATTAGAATGAATCACTTGAACATTTACAATAATATTTGAAAAAAAGAAAATCCATGCAAAATAAAATAAAATACCCACTAAAATAAGCCACTTTTTTTTTAAAACATCTTTCCAATGATAAATTCCATCATGACGTACTTTTTTAAACTTATAACGAATAATCTTTTTTAATTTACTATAATCCTGCGCCAATATTTTAAATTGTAAAGAATGATGATTATATTTTGTTTCATAAACTTCAACTCGTGCCTTAAATAATTTTAATAAAACTTGATTTGCATTTTTCTCATTTACTTCTATCCATAAAAAATGTTTCATCATTCCAAAACCATTCTTTCCAAATTCCCAGATAATAATATTTCTTGTGTCTCTAATCTTTTTACCCGAAAATTACTACCATAAATCTTAAGTAAAAATGATTCCATTTGTAAAACTATTTCTTCCTCTTGCAATTTTACAATATCAACATAATGAAAAACATGAATATGCCCATCATAAATATCAATATAATAATTTTGATCTATTAAAAATTCTCGAACTCGACTTGTTAAATGCATCTTCTTCACCAATAAAGTATATGAAACAAAATACTATTTTTTAACAAAGAAAAAAGAGAATATTATTTTAATATCTCTTTCACTTTCATACTAACAAAAGATAAATCTGCAACATTTCCAATTTTCTCTGTTAAAAGCTTCATAACACGCCCCATATCTTTAATAGTTGTCGCCTCAAGCTCATCAATAGCTTTATGAATTTCTTTCAAGATTTCTTCTTCACTTAATTCCTCAGGAAGATATTTAGATAAAATAGAAATTTCTTTTTCTAAATCTGCTACTAAAGCAGTACGATCATATTTTTCGTATTCTAACTTAGAATCTTTACGAACCTTCACTTGCTTTTTTATCACACTTATGATTTCATCATCAGACAATTCATGTTTAAGATTGATTTGTTCCATTTGTAAAGCGCTTTTAAGCATTCTTAAAACTCCTAATGAAAACTTATCATTATCTTTCATAAAAGTTTTTAAATCAGCTGTAATAATATCCATTAAATTCATAAATGTCATCCTTAATAATTTTTATGTTTTCTTGCGTTACGAATCATTTCTTTCTTTGCTTCTCTTCTCTTAACGCCTGGTTTTTCATAGTGTTTTCTTTTCTTTAGTTCAGAAGGGACACCGCTTCTAGCAACTTTTACTTTAAACTTTTTTAAAGCTCCATCAATATTTCCGTTAGTTACTACAACTTTAGTCATGAATTATACCCTCCCTTCAATTACTACCATAAATTATATCACTAGATTTCTAGGAGTTCAACATTTTTTTCTTTTGTAACCAAACAAAAAAGATGCAAACGAATGCTTAAGTACCAGCATTTACATCTGCACCAGAATTCTCATCTTCTGTAATAGGTTGATCTTCTGAAACAACACCACTTACTTCCAATTTTAAATATACATACTGTCCACTTACAGCACTTGTAGCTAAATCTTCATTAATCCAAGCCTGAACACTATATGATATATCTTGTTTTGCTTCCAAAACACCTTCATCTAACACATAACGTATATCATTTTGAGCTGTAATTCCTTCTGTCTCAGTAGTATGTGCAATATCTAAAAGAGTTTGTGTTTCTAGTGGAACTAAACTTTCTTTACCCTTTTTTAATCCAATTCGAATTAAACTATGATCAACAAAAGTACCACTTGTTAATTTATCTTTATTATTATACATAACTAGACGATAACTTGCTGGCAAAGTACCACGATTTAAAATATTAAGCTTATATGTACATTCATTTAAAATAGATGCATCATCATCACTCATTGGATCTAAACAACTACTACTTGTTACAATATCATTTTCAGTAATTGCCTCTCCATTTGCATTAGTATAAGTAATTACCAAAGATCCTGTTTCTACAACTTGATTATCTGTATTTTTATCAACTTGTAAAAACATCGCATAACTTGCACCTATAACCACTAAAGTCAAACAAATTACAACGATTGCAATTACTTTTGTCTCTCTCTTAAAGATATTCTTATAATTCATCGTATCATCACCATATCTTATATTAAATATAATACCACATCTTTTATCGTTTGTGGATTTTTTTTACTCTTTTATTAAAAACTCAACAATTCATTTTCTTTTTCTTTTAAACGATCATCAATTACTTTGTTATATTGATTTACTAACTCTTGTACATTTAAAAGTTCAGCCTTTTCTTGATCTTCAGGCATTTCTGCACGTTTAATCTCATTATTAGCGTCTTGACGAATATTTCGTAAAGCTACTCTTGCTTCTTCACATATAGTCTTAGCTTGTTTGACATAATCTTTACGACGTTCTTCCGTTAATTCAGGAACAGTTAATATTATAACTTCTCCATTATTAACAGGTGTAATACCCAAATTTGCTTCATTGATACTACGTTCCATTTCCTTAAGTGCACTTTTATCAAATGGTTTAATCATAAGTTGTCTTGCTTCTGGAACCGTTATATTGGCCAAAGAAGAAATAGGACTCATTGCTCCATAATAACTTACTAAAATACCATTTAACATGGCAGGATTTGCTCTTCCAGCACGAATATTTAATAGTTTTGCATCTAAAGATTCAATTGACTTTTGCATCTTTTTTTCTAACTCAGAATTCATAATTACTCTCTTTCTATATATCATTCATTAATTACTATTATATAAGAGATTTTATACTTTGACAATAAAATTTATTAACCATTTCATATTCTTTTTTATTTTACTCTATATTTACAAAATTATGAATAAAAGAAGTAATCTAATACTTTAAAATTACTTCTTTTAATAGGGTTTCTAAATCATTATCACTAAAACCAAGAACACTTTCCTTATAATCAGTATTTTTAAAAATCATAAAATAAGGAGTTGTTCCAAAATTTTCTTGGATCTCCAAAGAATAAGAAACAAATTTAGAATATCCTTCTGTAGTTGATTTAATATTAGATTGATTTAAATAATAAACATGTTTCAGATCTAAATCTTTTACAACTTTTTGTAAAATAGGAACAAACATACGACATGGAGGACATGTACTACGTCCTGAAAATACAAAAACTTTTTCTTCCTTTTGAATAATTTGATCTAACTCAGTTAAATTTACTTCTTTCATAAATGACACATCATACGCATTATCATTTTTTTCTTCACTTTTATCATTAGAATCTAAATTATTGAAAGATGTATCATCCGTATTTTCTTTATCATAAGGATAATCTTGATTTGGATTAACACGTAATATCTTAGACATAAAAATATCCCCACTAAGAAGTAAAATCATAACCCCAACAGCAATTGCACAAGCAAGTACTTGAAGTGATCTTTCTGGAATTTTTTTCTTATTTTTCATTTTCATTTACCTCGCTTTGTAACATATCTATTACTTCTCTATAAGTTTTTAATTTTTCTTCTTTTTTTGGATCAGTCCAATAACTTTTAGGATTCGTTTTATTCAAAACAAAACTAGTTTCATCATCAAAATAAACAACTTTACCATGAACTACCGCAACAACACTAGGTGCATAAAGATCTAATTTCCCAACATCATTTCGATGTAAATACTCGTCTACTTCTTTTACAATTCCTTGATAATTATCATGTTTTTGATTTCGATCTTCATAAAAATTATAATATGAAATAGGATAATTTTTTTCCTTACTAACTTGATTTAGAAGTTCTGCAATTACTCCACTCCATTCATTTTGGGGAAATCCCAAAAACAATAAACCAGTACCACGTTCTAGCATTGTTAATGTCTCATAAGAAGTTAATACTAAAAACAAATTATCTTGTGAGATAGAACGATATTCACGTGAAAAAAGTTCATTATCTGGTGTTTTTTTCACAGTATAATTTCTAGTTCCTAAAAAGACAAAAGCACTTATTAAAAAAAGGAAACATACTCCATAAATAGTCTTTTTGAAAAAAGTTTCATTTTTGTGTTTCATTTCATTATTCACCTAGAAATTAGTATACCAAATCTTAAATATAATGTGAATGACCTAAAAAAAAGAAAAGACACAAAATGTGCCAATTCTTTAATTTCCCTTAACTTGATTCATTACTTCTTGTGCAAAGTCTTCTTGACGTTTTTCAATACCGTCTCCAACTTCATAACGAACTACTTCTTTAATTTCTCCACCATTGTTTTTAACAAATGTTTGAACATCTACATCACCATCTTTAATAAAAGATTGTTCTGTAAGACAAATTTCTTTAAAGAACTTATTAAGTCTTCCTTCAACCATCTTATTAGCAATGTCTTCTGGTTTTCCTTCATTCATAGATTGTTCTTTTAAAACTTCTCTTTCACGAGCTACTTCTTCTTCTGGAACTTCACTTCTAAAAACATATTTAGGATTCATTGCTGCAGCTTGCATAGAAACATCTCTAGCAACTTCCTCGCTTGCACCAGATATTTTTGATAATGCTGCAATTCTTCCTCCTAAATGCAAATATGAACCAAAAGATTCACCATCTTCTTTCGTCATAACAGCAAAACGACGGAAAGATAATTTTTCACCAATTTTAGCAGTTTTAGCAACAATTAAATCTTGAATAGTTCCTTCACTACTAGAAAGTGCTAATGCTTCATCCATAGTAGTTGCACTAGATGCTAAAATAGACTTACCAATCTCTTCAATCATAGCTTTAAACTCATCATTTTTACTAACAAAATCAGTTTCAGAATTTACTTCTAAAATAACAGCTTTATTTCCATCTACAAAAATATTAGCAAGACCTTCTGCTGCAATTCTAGATTCTTTTTTATTTGCTTTTGCAATTCCTTTTTCACGTAAGTAATCAACAGCTGCATCAAAATCGCCATTGCATTCAGCTAAAGCTTTCTTGCAATCCATCATTCCTGCACCAGTTGCTTCTCTTAAATTTTTTACCATTTCAGCGGTAACCATGAAATATTCCTCCTTATTTTGTTAAAGCTGCAATTAATTCATCTTTTTTCATTGCACTATAACCTTTAACACCAGCTTCTTTAGCCATATTTTTTAAATCAGCTAATGTCTTTTTTCCTAAACTTTCTTCTTTTGCTTGTTCAATAGCAACTTCTTTTACAGCTTTATCTTCTTTTAGTGCTGCTTCCATCACGTTTTCTGTTGATTCTTTTTTATCTTCCTTAGAAGCTTTTTTCTTATCTTCTTCAGTAACATAATCAACCATTTCTAAGCCATTTGCTTCACAAATTGCATTATTAAGTACTCCAAGAACAACTTTAACAGAACGAACTGCATCATCATTTCCAGGAATTACAAAATCAACATCATCAGGATCACAGTTTGTATCAACAAGACCAAATACTGGAATATTTAATTTTCTTGCTTCACGAATTGCATTAATTTCTTTTTTTGGATCAACAATTATTAAAGCTTGAGGAATTTTAACCATTCCACGAATTCCAGATAATAAACGATTTAATTTTTCGTATTCTTTCTTCAATCCAATTACTTCTTTTTTTGGTAACACTTCGAATGTACCATTCTTTTCCATATTTTCAATTTCTTCTAAACGTTTAACACGTCTTCTAATAGTACGGAAATTTGTTAATGTACCACCAAGCCATCTTTCTGTAACATAAAAAGAATTACTTCTTGTAGCTTCTTCTTTTGCTACTTCACTTGCTTGTTTTTTGGTTCCAACAAATAAGAATGTTCCACCATTTTCAGCAATTTTCTTAAGCTCAACATAAGCTTCTTCAATTTTTTCTGCAGTTTTTTGCAAATCAATAATATAAATATCTTCTCTTGCAGTAAAGATATACGGTTTCATTTTTGGATTCCAACGTTTTGTTTGATGTCCAAAATGAACTCCAGCTTCTAAAAGATTACTCATAGAAACTACGGCCATAATAAACCCTCCTTCGTTTTTCACCTGTAACAAATCTACAAACTATTTTCACCTCTTCGGCACTCGAAAATAATTCTCCTCATTACATGTCTATTTGCTTACTAAAAGCCACTTGTATTTTATCAGAATTAATCTTTGATGCCAAGTATTTTCGATTAATTTCTTAAGAAAAATAAAAGCTTTATAATCATTTTATTTTTTTATTTCCAAAAAATGTCAAAGAAAAAAAGAAAAAAGTTACATTCCGACAAAAAAAGACATTTTTTTATTAATTTAACATAATCTTCATTAGGAGGATTTTATGAAAAAAATAAAATGGAAATCATCATATGTTTTAATTTCTTCAATGATAATTGGAACTATACTAGGAATAATATTCCAAGATCAAATTAAAATCATAAAACCACTTGGAGATATTTTTATCAATCTAATGTTTATGATTGTTGTTCCCTTAATCTTTTTCTTAGTAGCAAGTTCAATTGCCAATTTATCTAATAAAAAGAAATTTGGAAAAATTGTTTTTACCTCACTTATTGTCTTTCTAACAACTAGTTTAATTAGCTCTATATTTATGCTATCTACATTAAAACTAACAACCCCTAAAATGGAAAATAATATAAAATTGCAAGAAACCAATAAAGAAACAATTGATTTAGGTAGTAAAATAACTGAAACATTTACTGTAAATGATTTTAATGAATTATTATCTAGAAAACACTTACTACCACTAATTATCTTTTCTTGCCTTTTTGGATTTGGAGTAACAAAAGCAAAAGAAAAAGGAGAAATTTTCAAAAAATTTCTAACGAGCGGAACAGAAGTTTTATTAAAAATGCTTGATATCATTATGTACTATGCACCGATAGGAATCATGGCATATTTTGCAAATCTATTAGCAGATATAGGTCCTGAATTAATTGGATCTTATGCGTCTTTCTTTTTTGTATATATTATTGCAGTCTTACTGTATTTTGTAATATTTTATAGTGCATACGCATTTTTAGCAAACGGCAAAAATGGATTAAAAATGCTTTGGAAAAATATTTCTGCATCTGCTTTCACTTCTCTTTCCACCTGTTCTTCTATTGCTACACTACCAGTTAATATTGAAGCTTCAAAAAAAATGAAAATCAAAGAAGAAGTAAGTAGTATAAGTATGGCAATTGGAGCAACAACTCATATGGAAGGTTCAAGTATGGGAACTGTTTTAAAAATTATGTTTTTATTCACCATTTTTGGTCAAAACTTTTTCACCATTCCAACTATTATAATTACACTATTACTATCAACATTTATCTGTACTGTAATGTCTGGCATTCCATCAGGTGGATTAATTAGTGAAATGCTAATACTATCACTATTTAACTTTCCATTTAAAGCCTACCCACTTCTTACTATCCTTGCTTGGATAATAGATGCTCCTGCAACTTGTCTAAACGCAACAGGAGACATTCCTGCATCAATGCTAATTGATAAAATTATATAAAAAAATAAGAAGTTCTTTTCATACTTTTCTTATTTTTTTATTTATGTATTTATCCTAATGGACGGGAATTAAAATTCTATGTAAAAAAATCAAAAAAACATCTGTTTTTTCTAGATCAAAAATCTACATAGTAAATACCGCGAAAACTACCATTACTACTCGCATTACCATTCGTATTGGCAAATTCAAACACTCCAGCACTACTACCAGCAGAAAAGCCAGAATTAACAGCACCACGTACGAACCAAGGATTATCAGGTCTGACAAACCAGTTGTCATTTTAATCCCCAATTATTAAACCTATAAGAATAATAATTTTTCTTTAATTTATATAGAAGCTCCAAAAAGAAAGGAATTAAGATTCTATATTTTAACTCTTAATCTTTCAAAAAATTTTTAGATTTTTTTAAATATAGTATTATGTCGCGAAAACTAACGCTACTATTCACACGACCATACGTATTACTAAACGGAAACACTCCAACACCACTACCATTTGTATAAAGACCACCACGGACGAACCAAGGGTACTCAGAAGCGACAAACAAAACTATCTTAATCCCTAATATTTAAAATCAAAAATTACTTGTAATTATTTATGGTTTATCAAATAAATCACAAATTTATTCAAAACATTATTTAGTCATAGTATATGCGCGAAAACTACCGCTGCTACCCACAGGACCAGCGTCCCTTGTAAATGCAAACACTCCAGTGTCAACGCCTATGTACATACCACCACCACGAGGAAACCAAGGGTACGAGTATGTGACAAACTAATCATCTTAATCCCTAATATTAAAAATCAAAAAATAATAATTGCTTTCTTAAAAATACTTACAATTATTAAATATTTATGTATTTATCAAAAAAAGAAAGGAATTAAGATTCTATGAATAAAATCAAATAAATCTTTAATCTATTTAAGACATTATATAATCATAGTAAACACGCGCGAAAACTACCACCTCCCCAAGAAAAGCCATAATACTGAACAAAGGAAAACACTCCAGTATCACTACCAAAGTCGCAAGCTCTACCACGGTGAAACCAAGGATTCAAGTGAAGGACAAACCAATTTTTATCCTAATCCCTAATTATTAAAAATCAAAGCATAATAATTACTTTCTAAAAAATACTTATAATTATTAATTATTTATGTGTTTATCTAAAAAGATAGGAATTAAGATTCTATGAATAAAGTCAAATAAATCATAAATTTATTTATGACTCGTTTTAATCATAGTAACAATCGCGAAAACTAAAAGCACTGTTTACATGACCATAGTAATGATAAAACGCAAACACTCCAGACTCACCACCAATGTTCATGCCACCACCACGATTGAACCAAGGGTCCCAAGAAGCGACAAACCAAATCATCTTAATCCCTAATTGCCAAAAATCAAAAAAAGTAATAATTCTTTTCTAAAAATATACTTACAATTATTAATTATTTATGTGTTTATCCTTTAAGGACAGGAATTAAGATTCTATGAATAATATCAAGTAGATTTTAAATCTATTTATGACTCTTTTTAATCATAGTAAAAAACGCGAAAACTATCATTACTATTCGCATAACCAGTATTATGTTCAAACGCATTCACTCCAGCACCAACTCCACCGTGAAAAGCGTGACCACGATGTAACCAAGGGTTATTGTCATAGACAAACCAAGAAAATAATCTTAATCCCTAAAATAAAATATAAAACTTTAAAAAGATTAACTAAGGTTTTCTAATAAAAATTTACTTAGTTAATTATTCATGTATTTATCCTAATGGATAGGGACCAAATTTCTATATTTTATCACAGATTATCAAAAATAATTTTTGGAAGATTCAAAATATAGTATTATGTCGCGAAAACTAGCACTATTATCCACATGACCACCAGTATGATCAAACACAAACACTCCAACACCACTACCTGCTGTATAAACACTACCGCGATTGAACCAAGGGTTACCAAAATGAACAAACCAAAGATTCCAATTTGATCCCAATAAGTTATAAAAGAAAAAAGGAATTAAAACAAGTTTAAAACAGTAATATTTGTATATAACTATTTATTTTAATTCCAAATAAGCCAAAAAATGTAAATTTCAAAAACTTTACTCTTCCTAATTTTTTTTATTATGTGTTTATCCCGAAAGACAGGAATTAAAATTCTATGATTAATAATTAAATAAAACAAAATTTTATCTCAAATCAAACAAAATCATAGTAAAAACTCGCGAAAACTAACAGTCGTGTACACAGTTCCATAATTATGGTTGAAATCAAACGCTCCAACACCACTACCATGGTAATACGCCGCACCACGGATGAACCAAGGGTTACTAGTGACGACAAACTGTTTTTATTTTAATCCCTAAAAAAGATTAATATTACAGATTTTTTCTATCAAGGAAAGGAATTAAAACTCTATAATTCATCATGCATTACTTTAAAGTAATTTTTATGTTTTAAAATTATAGTAAATATGCGCGAAAACTAGCAGCATTGTAGGTATGACCATTGTTATTATTGAAATCAAACACTCCAGCATCACTACCACGTAGAAAATCTGAACCACGTATGAACCAAGGATAAGAGTGTAAGACAAACCGTTTTTATTTTAATCCCTAAAAAATCAATGAGCATATAACAATAATGTTCTTTTCATACTAATTACTGTTAACTATTTATGTGTTTATCCAAAAGACAGGAACTAAAACTCTATGATTAATAATTAAATAAAACAAAATTTTATTTTAAATCAAACAAAATCATAGTGAATACACGCGAAAACTATCGTTAGTGTTCGCATGACCATTGTTATTATTGAAATCAAACACTCCAGCATCACTACCGTGGTAATATGCTGCACCACGGATGAACCAAGGGTTAGAGTGTTGGACAAACCGTTTTGTTTTAGTCCCTAAAATAATACAAATTTTTTCTATCAAGGAAGGGAATTAAAACTCTATAATTTATCATACATTACTTTAAAGTAATTTGTATTTTTTAAAATTATAGTAAAAATCGCGAAAACTAACATTATTATACGCAGAACCATGGTCACGATTAAATACAAACACTCCAGCACTACTACCATCGTACATGCCACCACCACGGTCGAACCAAGGATAAAGGTGAAAGACAAACCAATTTTTGTTTTAATCCCTAAAAATCAATGATCAAATAGCAATAATATTCTTTTCATACTAATCATTGCTAAGAATTTATGTGTTTATCCTATGAGGACAGGAATTAGAATTCTATGAATAAAATCAAATAGATCTTAAATCTATTTATGACTTTGTTTAGTCATAGTAAAGACGACGCGAAAACTATCATTACTGTTCGCATGACCATTATCGTTGACAAACGTAAACACTCCAGCACCACTACCAATGTTGAAATTGTAACCACGTTCGAACCAAGGGTTGATGTGGTAGACAAACCAGTTTTTATCCTAATCCCCAAATTGCTTAAAATAAGAATTTCTAATCCATTCTCCTTATTTTAATATTTATGTATTTATCTCATTAGATAGGAATTAAGCTTCTATGATTAATAATTAAATAAAACAAAATTTTATCTTAAATCAAATAAAATCATAGTAAACATACGCGAAAACTAATCTAAACACGCACCATGCCATCATTACGTCCAAATGCGTACACTCCAGCACCAACTCCACCACCATAGGAATAGGAGCTACTACCACGGTCGAACCAAGGATTACTAGAGATGACAAACCAATTTTCTTAATCCCTAAATTACTCAAAATAAGAATTTCCAATCTACTCTCCTTATTTTAATATTTATGTGTTCATCTCATTGGATAGGAATTAAGTTTCTATGATTAAAAATTAAATAAAGTTTAAATTTATTCTAAATCAAATAAAATCATAGTAAATACACGCGAAAACCAACATCACCATGCGCATGACCATACGTATTACCAAAAGATAACACTCCAGCATCACTTCCATGTGGAAAAACCGTACTACGTATGAACCAAGGGTTACCAAAATGGACAAACCAATTTTCTTAATCCCTAAAAAAATGAATAATAAAATACTTAATTTTCATTGATCCAAAAAAAGATTGGAATTATAACTCTATGAATAAAATCGAATAGATTATTTATCTATTTAAGATTTTTCTATTCATAGTGAATACACGCGAAAACTAACATCACCACTCGCATTACCATACGTATTACCAAAAGAAAACACTCCAGACTCACTACCACACCATAATACGAACCCACGGCCGAACCAAGGGTAGATGTGATAGTTTGCTATAATCCCATAATAATAAAAGAAAATAAATTCATTTTTTATATTTATTTTCTAAATTTATGTATTTGTCTTAAAAAGACAGGAATTAAAATTCTATGTAAAATAATCAAAAAAACTATTGTTTTTTTTAGATCCTAAATCTACATAGTATAATACGCGAAAACTAACATCACCACTCGCATTACCATACGTATTACCAAAAGAAAACACTCCAGTATCACTACCATGATTGAAATTAGAACCACGTTCCAACCAAGGGTTATCAGGTCTGACAAACCAATAAAATTCATTTTAATCCCCAAATTTAATTACATTTTATTCATCTTTATCCAATAAAAGACTAGGAATTAAGTTTCTATGATTAACGATTAAATAAAATCAAAATTTATCCTAAATCAAATAAAATCATAGTAAACATACGCGAAAACTACCAACGAGATCCGCCTGACCAGGACAATAATCAAACGCATTCACTCCAGCACCACTACCAAGGAAAACGTAAAGTCCACGTACGAACCAAGAAGAAACGGAATAGACAAACCAAATTATAACTTAATCCCTAAATACTATTTTTTATAGAAGATAGAAATTTCTAAAAATACTTTTTCTATCTTAAAAATTCATGTGTTCATCTAAAAAGATAGGAACTGAAATTCTATGACATCATACTTTCATTTTATTTATTCATACTTTTTGTATCATAGTAAATTTGCGCGAAAACTATCATACCCCCATTCATTACCGTTTTCATGACTAAACGGAAACACTCCAGTATCACTACCATGATAAAAGTCACCACCACGGATGAACCAAGGGTTAGAGTGTAGGACAAACCATTTTTATCTCAGTCCCAACAAAAAAATTAGAGTTTCAAATATTACTAATCCTCTTTTTTTATTTATGTATTTATCTCGAAAGACAGGAATTAAAGTTCTATGATTAATAATTAAATAAAAACTAGTTTTATTTTAAATCAAACAAAACCATAGTAAAGACTTGCGAAAACTATACCCCTCCCAACTACGACCACTATCTTGGTCAAAGGCAAACACTCCAGTACCACTACCATGAACAAAGCGTGCACCACGTAGGAACCAAGGAGACAAAGAATGGACAAACCAATTACTTTAATCCCTAAATATAAATAACAGAGATTCTGACAAGAATTTCTAAACGATACTCTTCTTATCATACTATTTATGTGTTTATCCTATGAGGACAGGAATTAAGATTCTATATTTTTAACCTTAATTTTTCAAAAAAATTTTTAGACTTTTTTAATTTAAATATAGTATACATACGACGCGAAAACTAATATCACTATTCGCATGACCATTGTCATGATTGAAATCAAACACTCCAGCATCACTACCAACGTACATGCCACCACCACGATGGAACCAAGG
>CAJUNF010000003.1:0-26163 GCA_910587775.1 uncultured Bacilli bacterium
ACATAATAAGATATGGCGAACCGAACCATAAAGCTATACAAAGACTACTTCAAGAGCAATATTATCAAAATATTATGTTGAAATTAGAGGGAAAACCAACTGAAGAAAAAACAGCACTTATTAAAGCGGAAAAATCAAGATTTGATGAAGCCTTTTCAAAAATATCAGAAATTGATGAACAAATTGTAAGAGGTGAGATAAATGATACAACTGGAGAAGCAATGAAAGTAAAATGGTATAGCATTACGGCTTTTTATCCTACCTTTGAGAAAGTATTAGAACAAGATGAGTATGTAAAAGAAAACAATGGAAATTACATTTATGATACTGGATACTTATATTTATTTGGAGTAATGGATGATGGCATACTTAATGATTTTATTCTTTTAACTTTAAGTATTATATTTATGTTTTGCAATGTTATGGCGATTGAGTATCAAAATAAGGCTGTAAATATACTTCAAGCGACAAATAAAGGAAACAAAGCAATTATTAAAACTAAAGTCAAAGCAACAATAATTATAGTTTTATTACTTTGTATTTTACCATTTGTTTGTAGATTCATTAGTGTTTCTAGGGCATTCCCAATAAATGGCTTTTTACTGTCAGCAAAAGATATATCTATTTATCATAATTTGCCCTCTGGGATACTGGTTATAGGTTTGATTTTATTAAAAATCTTTATCCAAGTTTTCTCTGGAATAATTATGGCAATGCTTATTTTAACTATCTCTGTCTGGAAAAAGAATAATGTTCAAACTATATTTTTGGGACTTTTGATACTTTGTGTACCTTTAGTATTAGTTTTATTAGGTTTCGAGTATATGAGATTATTTTCGTTATATCCTTTATATTCATATACATTCGGAAATTAATCTCTTAGGGTGTAATTCCCCGAGGCTCTGCCCCGAGGTAGTTCATTGCCAGATGGTACTATTGATAAAGAAACTTATAATCAAAAAAAAGAAAAATTAGATAGTAAATTAGAGAAAATTAACAAAGAAATAGAGCAATATAATTTATTATCTGAAGATGATGATAAAATAGAAGATGGAATAAATAAAATAAAAAGTACCTTAAATTCTAATAAGATTCTTAAAGGATTTGATAGAGATGTATTTGATGCTCTTGTAGATTATATTACCATAGGTGGCAATGATGAAACTGGAAAAAAAGAAGAAAATATGATAAGATTTATATGCAAAACAAAATTTAATGAAACTAACAGAAATGATTTAAAGAAAGATGTGATATTATCTAATAATAATCTTTCTGATAGCGAAACTTTTGTAAATGTATTTGACTTTTATAGTAATCAAGAATATTATCTATTTTACAAAGATGAAAATGGAAAAACTCATAAGGAATTGCAAACTAAAATAAGAGTAAGAGTAGAAGTGGAGAAATGATATATTCATAATAAACATTGTACCTATTTGATATGTATATTATGACATAGTCAGTTATACCCAAACATATAAAGGTCAACTATTCATAATATACAAACAACGCATGTGGAATGTGTATGCCTGTTAAATAGACGATAATTTTGAATGGAGTTAAAGATGTAGAACCTTTTATGCTTAGTTTTGAAGAAAGACAAAAAAATATAGAAAGAATTTTAAATAAAGAATTAGCTGATCATGAAATCAAAGTTTGTTGTTTTCAAGAAGTAAAACAAAATAATATAAAAGAAGAGGGATCGAATCATAGACCAATTAAAATATGGATTAATTAAGTTTTTTGTATTCTTTGAATGATGGGAGGATTATATGTTAGTGGTTAACGGTAGTAAAGCAGAAATATTAGAAACAGAATTTAAGTTTTCAAGATATATAGAAAATGGTTTGTTAACTGGATATCAAGGTTTTGTTTGTGTTTCTTTTTTATTAAATGGTAAAAAAGGCTATTTTGATTTTTATTTAAATCATATAATAGCGCCTAAAATTTCTTGTTATGAGAATCAATCTTATTGTTGTGTTCCTATAGATGATATAACAGAGATTAGTTATTTGGAAATATTCGATACTTCAAATTTTTATGATGTAGGAGAATTTTCTGAAGTTATGAAAGTACAATTTGGTCAAAGAGAAGGAAGTAAAATTAAAGTATTTATAGAAGTTCAAGAATGTTTTGTTTCTTTGTCTTTTCATGATTATCTTGAAATTATAGATCAGTGATTTAATTGCCATTTGTGTTAAAATTAAAAGGAGGTAAGATATGAAAGAAAATTATTTTATTATTCATGGATCTTTTGGAAGTCCATATTCGAATTGGTTTCCTTGGTTAGCAGATTTTCTTTTAAAAGAAGGGAAAGAGGTTTATGTTCCAGATTTTCCAGTTGGAGTAAATTTACAAAATTATTCTAATTGGAATCAATTATTGGAATACTATTGGAAACTTGGTTTAATTCATGAACATACTACGATTATTGCTCATAGTATTGGTCCTGTTTTTGTTTGTAAGTTTTTAGTAGAGCATCACCAAAAGATAAAAAAATTAATTTCAGTGTGTGGTTTTAATAATTATTTTGGTATTAATGAAGAATATGATACTGTTAATAAAACAATGTATTTTCAAAATCTAAAAGAAGTAAAGAATTATTGTAAGGAAATTGTTTGTTTTTATACAGAAAATGATCCTTATGTTACTTATGAGGCTTCTTATGAATTTGCTTGTACTATTTCATCTTTTAAAGTGAATTTACCAGATGCAGGTCATATTAATTCAGAGAGTGGATACAACAGTTTTTTAGAAATTGTAAATTATTTAGATTAGAGGTTATTATGGAATATTTAGATGTATATGATGAACAAGGAATTTTTTTAGGTAAGGAAGAGAGGAGTATTGTACATCGTGATGCTTTGTGGCATAAAACGATTCATTGCTGGTTATATGATAAAAATGGAAATGCTTTCTTTCAAATAAGAAAGGATGAGGGAACTTTATATACAACGGCATCTGGTCATTTACAAGCTGGTGAATCTTTAGAAGAGGGCTTTCGTAGAGAGATAGAAGAAGAAATTGGTATTTCTATTGATTCACATGATGCTGTATTTGTAGAGATGGTTCCATTTGTTATGGACCGTGAAAAAAAGGATGGAACTCTTTTTCGTGACCGTGCATTTGCACATGTTTATGTAGATTTGTATGAAGGAAAATATGATGATTTTGAATTAGATCCAAATGAGGTTTCAGGTATTGTTTTAGTAAATGCTCATGAAGCTTTAAACTTATTTCAAGAAGAAAAGGGAAGTATAAATGGGCTTGTATTGTTTTTAGATCATGGTAGAATATGTCAAGAAAAAAGAGAAATTTTGTTTTCTGATTTTTTAGTAAATGCTCATGAAACAGCTTATTCTAAGTATGGAAAAGTATTAGAAAAAATTGTAGAACTTACGAAATGAAAAAGGTTGTATTTGTAGGAATAAGTAATAAGTGTGATAAGAGTGCGTTTGATTGTTCTACAGCATCTGGAAAAATAATAGAGCATATTATAAAGCATTTAAGCTGTGCGTGTGAAAAAATCAATTATGTTTCTTATGCACCTACTGATTTATCAGGAAAATTACGTTATCCTACGAAAGAGGAATTACATGATTCATATCAAAGTTTTATTTGTCATGTAAAGACGCTTAAACCTGATTTATTAGTTGTGTGTGGGAATCTAGTCTTTAAGGAACTAAAACGACATGATTTTTCTTTTTGTAAGATTTTAAAAATATATCATCCATCTTATATATGGGTTTATAAACGTAGTGAATTAGATCATTATTATGAAGAAACATTAGATCAAATAAAAAAGATTATTCTTGATACTGAGAAATAATCTTTTTTCTTGTTTGATTTCTTTTTAACGCATCCATAATCATTTGCTTTTCAAATTCAAAAAAATGAGTGTTATAAAAAATGGCATCTATTAAATTTTGGCTTCTATCTTCTTTGAATTGATTTAAAGAAGTAAAATAGCGAAGAACTTTTATTCTAGAAATGATAAATCCATTGATACAATATCTTAGAGAATCTACTTTAAATTCTTCATCTAACCATGCAATTTCAATTTCATTTTCAGAAGTCATTGTTAAAGGAATTTGTTTATTTAATAATTCTTGAACTTTTGTAGTAGTAAAATCTTCAACTTCCAATGTATCTGGAAGTAAATTAAATCTTTGCTCAATTAAAGCATCTACCTGATCAAAATAGTTTAGGCCATAACAAATTAAAGTTTCACAATGATAAGTTTTTATTAAATCAACTACTTTTTGTAATGTGTCACTATCTAGTAATAAAATGTTAGAATTGTGAAAGAAATCTATATTTAAGTTATTTTGAAGTACTAGTTCTTTGTTTTTCTTATAAAGTAAGAAAGTAGAAGTCGTTAATATTTTGGGATAAGAAATTAGGTAAGTGATGGGTATAATCTTATCACTTATTTCTTTTGAAATTTCTTTTAAAGTAAGTTCATTTGTATTTTGTAATATTTCTAAAAAATTTGGATGTTTAGAGTTTAAAAAGGAAAATTCTTTTTTACTTAAAGCTTTTAACAATTTTGTTAAACTTTCTTTTGTTAAGCTTTCTTTTATTTCTTTCATTATGGTTTCTTCTGGTAAGTCGTAGTCAGATTCTAAAAAAACTAATTCATAAGAATCATCTAATTGTTTTTTTAGCAAATCTTTTTCTATTTGTAATTGCTTTATTACTTCTTCATTGTGATTTATGATTTTATTTAATGCATAAGTTTCTATTTCAGGAGAAGAGAAATATTTTGTTATTTGTGGAGACAATTCAATAAATCTTTTCGCATTATTTTGAATAAAGGAATCAATAATTTTGAAGGCTTGTTCCTGTTTTTGCTCTAAGTTTTTTTCCTTTTTTTCTTTTTGTTTTTGTTCCATTTTTAAGTTTAAAATTCTTTCTTCAATTGGAGATAAAAAGGTTTTATTTTTTATTTTATTTGTTCTATTTTTAAATTTTATTCTTGTAGTAATATTGGTATCTTGCTCCGTTTTTGTTAATTTAATATTAAAAATATATTCAAGATAATTTTGATAATAATAAAATCCTTTTTCTGATAATTTTTCCATTAATTTAATTAAAGGATTATTTGTATTCTTTTTTTCTGTTGTGTTTCTCCAAACCCTGGAAAAATATTTGCAAAATGTTTTAAATTGTTTTAATTCATTGTTGTCTATTATTTCATTTGCTCTTCTTATATCTAATTCCTTTTTTCCATATTCTCTTTTTTGTAATAAATCTTTAATTGATAAAACTCTAAATGATCCATATCTTAAGGCATTTAAATAATTAAATGTTTTTCCATATTCAAAAATTGCAAACAAATATAATTGTAGTTCGGTGTCATTATTTTTTTCGAAGAAGTCTAAAATGGATTCTTTTTCTTCTTCTTTTAATTCTAATCCTTCTAAATCAGCTATTGTGATTAGATAATTAGCTAATGTAGTGGTATCAAAGTCACTTAAAAGTTTTTCTTTTAAAGCTAATAGGTTTGTTAATTCAGTTTCTTTTTCGTTCCAAAGTTTGTTCATTAGTTTCATCTCTTTTCGTTGTTAGAATATTATAAATAGTGTTTTTTATTTTCTCTTGTTCTTCTAAATAGTTAGGATCTTGAGCCAATGTTTTATATTCTGATTCTTTTTGCATTAAGATATAGCTTAGGTTGTCTAGATTTTCTTTATATTTTAAGTTGGTATCGTAGTTTTTGAAAAAGCAAGATAAAATTAAAAAGGTATTTTTATTTATTTGACTAAATAAAACTCTTACTTTTGGTTTTCTTAATTGATTGTATTTTCTTTTTGTTAATGGTTTGAACCCAATAAAAGTTCCGTTTTCAATAGATATTAAGGCTTCTTTTAATGAGTCATAAAATTCTATTGGAATATTTTTACTTATTTCTTCTAAAGGAATAATACGTCCAGAATTAGAGGTTAGAAAAATCATATTGTTGTGAGTTGTTTTACTTACTTCTTTTTCTTCTTTTTTTTGATAGTTTTGAATCCATTCTATTTGATATAATATGGCTTCAATTTCTTTTTTACATTCTTCTTTATCTTCTTCATTTGTGCTATTTTTTGCTATTTCATTATATGTACATGCTTCTTGATATAAATAAGTGATGATTTGTTTTTTTGCCTCATGAAGTAGTGGTGCGTTATTTAAAAACTCAATAATATCCTGTTTTGTGGTAGGTAGTTTTATTGCTTGTGATTTTGAAAGTGGAGTTTTCGTTTCTTTTTCTAAACCTTCTTTATCTTCCTTTTGATTTCGGTTTTTATTTTTAATGATTTTTTGCCATATTTCTAATTCTTTTATTATTTCTTGATATCTTTGCACTTGTCTTTTATACTGTTGTAGTAAAGGATTTTCTGTTTCTGTTATTGGTGTTACTTGATTGATAGGATCTTTTTTGTAAGTATCTTTATTTTTTTCTATTAAGTATCTTGCGTTTTCAAAACTCATATGTAATTAGTCCTTTCTAGTTAAAAATTGGTGTTATAATAACAGATTTTTAGAATTATTACAAGGTTTGGTGAAAAGTTATGAAAAAAGAATTGCTTAGTCCAGCTGGGAATATGGAGTCTTTAAAAATGGCTGTATATCATGGAGCAGATGCGGTGTATTTAGGGGGAAAGAAATTTGGCGCTAGAGCTTTTGCATCAAACTTTTCAGAAAGTGAAATGTTATCCGCTATTTTTTTCTGTCATTTGTATGGAGTAAAAATTTATGTTACAGTTAATACAATGATTTATGAATCAGAGCTTGATGAAGTATTATCTTATATTGAATTTCTATATCTTAATCATGTTGATGCAGTTATTATGGCTGATATTGGTTTAATGAAACTTTGTCATGAAAAGTATCCTGATTTAGAAATTCATGCTTCAACACAGGTTCATATTCATAATATTTCACAAATTGAATTTTTAAGAAAATTAGGTGTAAAACGTGTCGTTTTAGCTCGAGAATTATCTTTAGAAGAAATAAAGAGATTTCCTGATGATATTGAAATTGAAGTATTTATTCATGGTGCTTTATGTATTTCTTATTCTGGGCAATGTTTATTTTCAAGTTTGTTAATGAATCGTAGTGGGAATAGAGGAGAATGCGCTCAAATTTGTAGATTGCCATGGAAGTTATTAAAAAATAATGTACCTTATAAAACAAATGGTGAATTTTTACTATCTACAAGAGATTTAAATACATCTTCTCGTTTTAGTGAACTTTTAGATTCTAATATTCAAAGTTTTAAAATAGAAGGAAGAATGAAAAGTCCAGCTTATGTAGGATTTATGACACAGACTTATCGTAGTTTAATTGATCGGTATTTTTTAAAAGAAAGTATGGAGGTAAGCGAAGAAGATATTAAAAAAGCAGAAACTTTATTTGGAAGAGGATTTACAAGTGGTAAGATTTTTCATGCTCAAGATGATGAGTTTATGAATCAAAAAACAAGTAATCATCAAGGAAGCTTTTTGGGAAGTATTGAGGTTATAGATAAGAAAAAAATTGGAATTCGACTTGATGATGATTTAAATCAAGAAGATGGTATACGTTTTGTAGAAGAAAACAAGGGAATGATTGTTAATTTTTTATATCATAAAAATGGTGATCTTATTTCTGGTGCCAAAAATGGAGATCTTATTTTTGTAGATAATAAAGTTGGTATAAGTCATTTTGGTAGTGTTATGAAAACCCTTGATAAAAAGTTAGAGGAAAGTATTTTAGCAAGATCTGAGAAAAAAGTATTGGTTACAATGAAAGTATTTATATCTTTAAATCATATAGAATTTCAAATGAGTGATGGAGTTTTCTCGGTTATTATAAAGGAAGATTGTGTAGAGAAATCAGATCATTGTCCAATTACCAAAGAAGTAGTAAAAAAGCAATTTAGTAAACTTGGAAATACACCATTTCTTCTTCAAAATATCGAAATATCTTTGGAAGATAATCTTTATATGAATGTGCGTGATATGAATGAGATACGAAGAAGAGCAGTTGATGAGTTAATTAAGAAAAGGGTAAATCGTAGTGAGGTAGCTATTAGGAAAGCTCATGAAGAAGAATATTCATATGATGACTCTATTTGTATTACAGCAAATGCTATGAGTGAAGAGCATGTTAAAACATTATTAGAACTTGGTGTTTCTAAAATTTATGTTTCTGATTATAAATTAGCTCAAAGGTATGAAAAAAATGTGATTTATCGCACAAACAGAGTTATGCATTCTACTTATTATGATAGTAAGAAAGTACTTGCTTGTGAAAGTGGAGCACTTTTAGATAAAGAAGAAGCTTATTTGGATTATTTTCTTAACATTTCTAACCATGCAACAGAGAAATTTTGGACATCTTGTGGGGTAAAACAAATGTGTTTAACACCAGAGATTACAGATTATGAATTAGGAGAGTTATTAAAAAAATATCCAAATGGAAATCCTTTTGAATTAATTGTTTATGGACGCTTGGAAGTAATGGTTTTAAATCATTGTTTATTACATATGAATGTAAATAAAGAAAAAGTATGTAAAGTTTGTAAAGGAAAAGATTTTTATTCTTTGAAAGATCGAAATGGTAAGATTTATCCTCTTCATATGGATGAATTTCATCGTACACACATTATGCATTATAAAAGGTTAAATTTATTACAAAAGATAGAAACTTACTTTCATATGGGAATTCGTAAATTTCGATTGGAATTTTATGATGAATCGGCAGAAGAGATTAAAAAAATTGTTACTGAATTAAAAAAAAGTTTGCATGTATAAAATGTTAATTTTGTGTCAATACTAAGAAAGAATGTAAACCATTCTTTTTTTCAATGCTATAATTATCCTAGGGAGGGATGTATAAATGAAACCACCTGTTGTTATGGACCATATTAAGTCGGCACATATTAACTGTACCAAAGAAGATTTAGCATCTTCTGTGATTATGCCTGGTGATCCACTACGAGCAAAGTACATTGCTGAGAAGTATTTAAGCGATGTAAAACTAGTTAGTAGTGCACGTAATATGTATGCTTATACTGGTACTTATAAAGGAAAAAGGGTTAGTGTGATGGGATCTGGCATGGGAATGCCTTCTATGAGTATTTATGCTTTTGAATTATTTTATTTCTTTGGAGTAGAACGAATTATTCGTGTGGGAACATGCGGAGGTTTACTAGAAGAAATGAATGTCCCAGATATTATTTTAGCGACAGAGAGTTATAATGAAGGAAATTTTGCTTATTCTTATAATGGAGATCCAACGCATTTTGCGTATCCAAGTAAAAGTTTAAATGAAACAATTCAATCTGTTGCACAAGAAAAGGGTAAAAAATTATTTTTAGGTACCGTAATGACTACAGAACAATTTGGGTTTTATTCTGATAATGAACATGTGCTTGCGCGTGTTCCTAGTGATACGCAAATTATTGGAGAAGAAATGGAATCATTTGCACTTTTCCATATTGCTTCTAGTTTTCAAAAAGAAGCTGCCTGTCTTTTAACAGTAGTCGATTCAAAGTTTAAAGACACTTTTATGAGTATTGAAGAAAGAGAGCGCTCTTTAGATGAAATGATTGTAATTGCATTAGAAGCAACATTACGATAAATGTAATCATTTATCAAAGCGAGAAATCGCTTCTTTTTTTTTGAAAAAATATATAAAAAAAGAATTTATTTATTTAGCTTTTCTACTAAAGTAATAAATTCTTCTTTGATTTGGTTTAAAAACTCTTGTGTTTTTGCTTCAAAGCGAAGGGTAATATTAGGTCCTGTATTACTTGCTCTAATTAATGCCCATCCCTCATCCCAACTTATGCGAGCACCATCAATAAAGTTTGCATTGTAGTGTTTATCTTTTACGTATTGTTTTACTGATTCTACTATTTCAAATTTTCTTTCATTGGAACTTGGAATTTTTATTTCTGGTGTTTGTATGTAGTTTTCGATTCCTTTTAGTAATTCAGAAAAGTTTTTTTCTGTTTTAGATAGAATTTCTAAAAATCTTAATCCATCATAAATTCCGCTGCAAACTTCTGGTCCGCGATCATTAAAGAAGATATGTCCAGATAATTCTCCTCCAAGGGGAATATTTTTAATTTTTGTTGTAGCTTCTGTGTAACTTGTTCCAGTTCGTTCCATATAAGGTGAACCACCAAGTTTTATAATCTCATCTTCTAGCGCTTTGGTACATTTTACATCGTATAAAAAACTAGGATTGGTTACTGTATGAATTAATGCTCGTACTCCAATAATTAAAAGTTTATCAGCTTCGATAAATTTTCCTTGTTCATCAATTACTCCAACACGGTCTCCATCTCCGTCATAAGCGATACCAATATCAGCATGAGTTTCTAATACTTTTTCTTTTAACATTTTTAAGTTGTCTTCTACCGCAGGATCTGGATGATGATTTGGGAAAGTTCCATCATTTTCATTACAAATGTAAGTGACACTTAAGTTTGGAAATAAATCATGACAAGCTTTAGCGATAGTTGTTGTTACACCATTTCCAGGATCAACCACTACTTTTAGAGGTCTACTACCCATGTCTATATTGTCTTTTATATATTTTAAATAATCATCACGAACACTCCTTTTTTCGTGTATTCCACTACCAGATAAAAAGTTATTTTTTAAAGTATAATCTTTAAAATCATATATCATTTTTCCTCTTGCGTTAGCAAGGTCATCAAATGAAAATTTAAAACCATTATCATCTTTTGGATTATGACTTGCAGTTACCATAATTCCAAAAGCTTTGTTTAAGTATCTTGTGTAATAATGCATGGGAGTAGTTACAAGTCCGTAGTCGATAACATTGCAACCACTTTCTAAGATACCTTGAATCAATGCTTCATAAAGACTAGGAGAAGATATTCTATTATCATGACCTACTACACATTTGGTTTTATCAAATATTTCTCTTATGTAGGAACCATAGCTTCTTCCTATTATGTATGCGGTTTGTTCATTTATTTCGTTTGGATAAGACGCACGAATGTCATATTCTTTAAATATTGATGTATTCATATTTCCTTCTTTCTATTCATTATTTTAACATATTAATCTTTAAAAATTATGTATATTATATTTATTTGACAGTCTTTTTCTTTGTTCTTTTTTTTAAAAATGAATCATAGATATGAGTAGAGAGGGTGAGAATATGAAAAGTATAATTCCTTATAAGAAAGAAATATCTTTTGGGTCTAAAATTGCAGAAATTACTAGTATGTCTTTGGAACATGAGATAGAAATTAATAGAGAAGAGGTACATGGAAATTTTATTATTTCTGGAGATTATAAAAGTCATGAGGTGAGTGTCAATAGAGAACCATTTTTATATAAATTACCATTTTCTATTGAACTTACGGATCATATTGATTTAGATTCATTAGAATTTGAAATTACAGATTTTTCTTATGATATTTTAAATGATGATACGGTTGAGGTAAGTATTGAATTTTCTATTTCAGCTTCAGAAAAAGAAGATGTTTCAGAAGTAGAAATAAGCGAAGTAGTAGAAGATAAAAAAGAAGATGAGATAGTAGTAGAAAATGATGAAGATCTAACAAGACTTATTGAAACTCCAGAAGAGGAATTTGAACTAACACAAGTGCTTGTTTCAAGCAATGAAGTAAAAGAAATTGATGAGAGTGAGGATAGAAAAAAAGTTATGGTTACAGAAGAAATAGTAAAAAAAGAAGATTTAAAAGAAACAGAAGAGACTATTATAGAAAATGTAAATCCAATGGATGATAGTTTTGCAACCTATCATATTCATATTGTAAATTCTGGGGAAACAGTGGAAACGATTTGTACAATGTATCATTCTAATTTAGGATTACTTAGTGATTATAATGATATGAGTCAAGTGACAGTAGGGGATAAAATTATTATTCCAAAAGAAGATGAATAGATCTTTAGATGTTTTAAAAGAATTATATAAACCTTATCGTTATACGTTTCGAGGAAAAGCAACTATTTTAGAAACAACAAGTGGATCAGTTGTTGTAAAGCCAAAAGAAAATGATATTACGAAAGTGTACCGTTATTTACAAAGCAGAAGTTTTTTGAATTATCCTAAATTAATTGATTATAGTAGGGAAGATGTTAATGTTTTTGCTTATGTAGATGATATTTCTATGCCAGTGGAGCAAAAAGCTCAAGATTTAATTTTGACACTTGCGTCTTTGCATCAAAAAACGGCTTATTTTAAAACGGTAAGCCTTGATAATTATCAGGAAATCTATGAAAGTATAGATTCTAATATTTTATATTATCAGCAATATTATAATCATATGTTTGATGAAATTTTCAAAGTTGTTTATCAATCACCTAGTCAATATCTTTTTATGAGAAACTGTTCTAAGATTTTGGCAAGTTTAGATTTTGCAAAAAAGGAACTTGATGAGTGGTTTGAACTTGTTAAAAAAGAAGAGAAGCAACGTGTTTGTTTTATTCATAATAATATATGTTTGGATCATTATTTAAAGAGTGATCAAGATTATTTTATTAGTTGGGAAAAAAGTAAAATTGATAGTCCTGTTTTAGATCTTGTCCATTTTTATCAAAAAGATTATTTTGAAGTAGAATTTTCTTCTTTGTTTAAAAAATATCAAGAAAAGTTCCCTTTATTAGAAGCAGAGAAAAAATTGTTTTTTATCTTAGTTTCTTTACCACGTAAAATTGTGAAGCATGAACAAGAATTTCAAAACTGTAAAATGGTAAGAGAATGTTTGGATTATTTATTTAAAACAGAATCATTAGTAAGGCCATACTATGCGGTAGAGCAAGAATAATAAAATCGTTATTTCGATGAATAAAATAAAAATGTTAAATCGAAATGGTAAAATTAATGTAATTAAAACTTGATAAAATATTAAACAACTAAGGATCAAAATGGCAAATATAGTAAAGAAGCCGTTTGGTCCTCTTTTGCATGGTCTATTACAATTTGGTTGCATTTTCATCACCTGTTATATCTTATGATTTTAAATAAAAAAGGTATGGGTGTTTTTTAATTTAGATTTGAAAAAAAAAGATCTTTCTTTTATAATAAAATAAAGGAAGAATAATATGAAGAATCAAAAGGGTTTTGTTTTTATTGAAACAATTATTGTTGTAGCAATTTTAATTACTTCTTTATTGTATTTATATTCGACTTATATTTCATTATCTAATAGTGAAAAAAGTCGTCTTTTATATGATGATGTTAGTTATTTATATCGTACCTTTTATGTAAAAAAATATTTTAGCAGTCAACGACTTGATCGAGTGATTGGAAATTTAAGTGATGATGATGCGAGTGATAATGTAAATTTCTTGATATCATTTGGATGTGGAAATGATGATTTATTTGATGATGTTTCTAAAGAGGGCGGATTTTGTGAGTTAATGAGTCAGGAACTTCATATTTCTAATCTTTATGTGACTTATAGTGATTTATCACGTCTTCAAACTTGTACAAATTCGACAGGACTTTGTTCTATTTTTTCACGAATTAATTCTAGTTTAGGAACCTATTTAAGAACTATTGGTGGAAAAGGCGAGGAAGGATATCGAATTATTGTAGAGTATCGTGAAGATGGAAAAGGAAATGGTTGCAAAGATGAAGAACATTGTAAATATTATTTTTCTACTTTGAGAGTGGGAAGTGAGTTATGATGAACAAGCGCGGAATAACTTTAATTGAATTTATTGTAAGTATTGCTCTTGTGGCTATTGTAATGATTTTTCTTTTTAATTTGTTAGTAGATATTCAATATACAAGTAAAAATGGAACTTTTGCAAGTGATAATCAACTGAATCGAGCAAGTATTGTAAGAACAATTATGGATGATTTTACAACACTTGGATTAGTTGGACTTACTGATTCTAGTACGTTTGATGAATTACGTTTAACATTTCAGTTTCAAGATGGTAGTAATAAAACATTGAGTGTAAGTGAAAAATCAGTGTTATATCATGATGAGAGATGGAGTATGAAAGCACGTAATAATCGTACGAATTATCAAAAGCGTTGTGTGATTTATCATTTTGAAAATGCTACATGTTGTACTGGTTCTTCTTGTCAAGCTAATTCTTGTTCTGATTATTTTTATGTACATATAAGAATTCCTGTAGTAATCGGAGAAGCAGATGAAAATTCTGTTGATGATATTGAACTTTTTTATGTAGGAAAAAGTAGTGATATTAATGAAAACAGTTTTCCTTCTAAATCTTTTTTAGGATATGAAAGCAATACGTGTGCTATATAAAAGAATAAATAATATGATAGATATTAAAACATGTAATAAGCGACCCTTTAAAAAGGATTTATAAGATATTAGGGTATCAGATATAATGCAATTTATTTGGGTATGAATACTTAAACCTCCAAAAGAGATAAATGATAATGCAATTAATCCTTTTTGAAAGTTAGAGAAATTTGTTTTTATAATTTCATTTAAACCTTGTGTTAATTCTAAGAAACCTTTTAGTAGTAAATTGAGTGTTGTGTTTTCACAGCTAAAAATTGTACTAATAATAAGATAGAAACAAATGGTTCCTAAAATTAGTAATAATGTATCAAGGGCTTTTGATATGGAAAAGGATAAAATATTACCGAAATTCTCCCTTGTTTTTGGTACTTCTATTTTTTCCCAAGAAGTATTATTTTTAGGTTTTAGTAATAATCCAATAATCATGTTTGAAATATAATGGATAAAAATAATCCATAAAACATATTTCAAGTTATTTTTAAATATTAAAGAAAGCATGGTTAATAAAAAAAGAGGATTTGAAAAAAAGGTAAACTGTAGTAAATGAGAAGCTTCTTGTTCTGTTATTTTCTTTTCATTTACTAATCTTTTTAAGATATAAGCACTTGATGGTGTTCCAGCAATTAAGGACATGAAAAGGGTAAAGACTCCATAAGGACTTGTGTGAAATATTTTATGAAAGAATTTACCAAAGTAATTTGCTAGTAATTCTGGTAAGTGGTAACTACTTAATAGATCACTTAAAATAAACATTGGAAAAAGAGAAGGAAAAACTTTTGTAAGCCATAGTTCTGTTCCAAATATAATATTTTCTTTTACTTCAACATTTTTTACTAAAATTAGTAGTAATATTAGTAAAAGTGTGATAAGAATTAGAATGTTTTTTGTCTTTGAATTCATAATTGCCTCTTTTTTTGATATAATATTTTGGGTGATAATTAATTCATGTTTAACAAATATTATGAAAAATTTAAGAGTTTCATGAAGGAAAATGGGAAATTTCTTCTTTCTATTTTAGTGATTATTTTTTTATTTACCTTTGAGTTACCTTTTGTAATTTATACTCCTGGAGGATCTATTGATTTAAGTGAACGAGTTGAAGTTTTAGATGGATATTCTTCAGAAGGATCTTTATCTATGGCATATGTTTCCATGATGAAAGGAAATATTCCGTTTTTATTATTTAGTTTTTTGATGCCAAATTGGGATATTGTATCTACTGATCAAATTAAACCAGAAAATGAATCATTGGATGATATGATAAGAGCAGATAGAATTAGTTTAATACAAGCACAAAATAATGCTTTATTTGTTGCATTTCAAGCATCAGGCAAAGATGTTTCTATTAAGTCTCAAACAAATCATTTGGTTTATTTAAGCGAATCTGCTGATACAGATTTAAAACTTTTTGATGAAATTTTAAGTATTGATGGTAATCCTATTAAGGATTTAAATACAGTTCGTGATATTGTATCTCACTATCAAGTTGGAAGTCGGGTTTCTTTAAGTGTAGTTCGTGATGGAAAAAATAGAGAATGTTATGCTACAGTTTATGAAACAGAGGATGGACCTAAGATAGGAGTTAGTTTGGCAATTACTTATGAATATGAAACAGATCCTGATGTTTTGTTTACTTCAAAATCAAGTGAATCTGGTCCAAGTGGAGGACTTATGAATGCCCTTGCAATTTATAATGCCTTAGTAGAAGAGGATATTACAAAAGGGAAAAAAATTATTGGAACTGGTACGATTTCACAAGATGGTACTGTAGGAGATATTGGCGGAGTAAAGTATAAGTTACTTGGAGCTGCAAAGAAAAAAGCTGATATTTTTTTAGTACCAGAAAAAAATTATGAAGAAGCAATTCAAGTAAAAAACGAAAATGATTTAGATATTCGAATTATTTCGGTGCGTACTTTTAAAGAAGCATTAGAAGCTATTTCAAAATAGTTTCTTTTTTATATTATTTTATTAAAATTAGGCGATTATTTGACAATTCATTTTGCTAAACATTCTTTAACATGATATACTTTCTTAAGGTGAAGGCTATGACAAAATATGATGAATCATCGATTAAAATTTTAGAAGGATTAGAAGCAGTTCGTAAAAGACCTGGTATGTATATTGGTTCTACTGATAAACGTGGAATGCATCATTTGGTTTGGGAAATTGTCGATAATGCAATTGATGAAATTATTAATGGTTATGGAGATACTATTAAAATTACTCTTCATAAAGATGGAAGTATAACGGTGAGTGACAATGGTCGTGGAGTTCCTATTGGAAAACATGCTAGTGGAAAAAGTACCCCAGAAGTTATTTATACGATTTTACATGCAGGTGGAAAATTTGAGGAAGGCGGATATAAGGTAAGTGGCGGACTTCATGGTGTTGGAGCAAGTGTAGTTAATGCTTTATCTACTTGGATGGATGTTACGATTTATAAAGAAGGTAAGATTTGTAATATTCGTTTTTCTAATGGAGGACATGTAGAGATTCCACTTAAAGTCATTGGAGAATCTAAAAAAACAGGAACTAGTGTTACTTTTAAACCAGATGAGGAGATTTTTAAAAATTGTAGTTTTTCCTATACGACAATTTGTGAAAGAATGCAAGAAAGTGCTTTTTTACTTTCTGGAGTAACTATAGAAGTCATTGATGAAGAAGATAAAAAAGAAGCGAAGTTTCATTATGAAAATGGTTTAATTAATTTTGTTGAGTATATTAATGAAGGAAAAAATACGTTACATAAAGTGATTCATTTTGAAGGTACTAAAAATAGTATTGAAGTCGAAATTGCTATGCAATACACAGATTCTTATAACGAAAGTATCGAATCATTTGTTAATAATGTTAAAACAGGTGATGGTGGATCGCATGAAGTTGGATTTAAAACAGGGATTACGAAAGCTTTTAATGATTACGCTAAAAATAATGGAATATTAAAGAAAGATCAAAGTTTAGAAGGTGGAGATGTAAGAGAAGGGTTGTCTGCTGTAATTTCATTAAAAATACCTGAAGCTTTATTACAGTTTGAAGGACAAACGAAAGGAAAACTTGGTACACCAGAAGCTAGAAGTGTAACAGAAAGTGTTACTTATGAGCATTTAAAATTCTTTTTAGAAGAAAATAAAGAAGCAGCTCTTACGATTTTAAATAAAGCTGTACAAAGTAAAACAGCAAGAGAGGCTGCAAGAAAAGCTCGCGAACAAGTTCGTAAGGGAACAGGTAAAAGTAATAAAGAACGAGTGTTAAGTGAGAAACTTGCAAAAGCCACAGGAAAGAATTATGAAAAAAATGAACTTTTCTTAGTCGAAGGAGATAGTGCAGGAGGGTCTGCGAAATTATATCGAAATCGAGAAACGCAAGCGATATTACCACTTCGAGGAAAAGTATTAAACTGTGAGAAAGCAAGTCAAAATGATATTGCATCCAATGCAGAGTTAAAACAAATTGAGTATGCAATTGGGGCAGGGCTTGGAGCAGATTTTGATTACAGAGATTCTAACTATGGAAAAGTAATTATTATGACCGATGCCGATGTAGATGGTAGTCATATTCAAATTTTATTAATTACTTTCTTTTACCGATTCATGCGACCATTAATTGAAGAAGGAATGCTTTATATTGCAACACCTCCTTTATATTCTATCAGTAATAGTAAAGAAACAATTTATATTGCAGATGATGAAGAGTTAGAGATAGCGAAGAAGAAAATGCGTGGTAATTATAAAATTCAACGATTTAAAGGACTAGGTGAAATGAATGCTGATGAACTTTATAAAACAACGATGGATCCTGAAAATCGAAGATTAATGCGTGTAAATCTTACGGATGCAGCTTTAGCTGAGAAGCGTATCCATGTATTAATGGGAGATCATGTAGAACCTAGAAAAGAATGGATTAATGAAAATGTAGACTTTACATTAGAAGACGATTTTAGGAAGTGAAAAAAATGGCACGAAAAAAAGAAGAAAAAACAATTGTAGAAAAAATATTTGATTATAGTCTTGAAGAAATTATGGGGACTGGTTTTGGAAGATATGCAAAAGAGATTATTCAAGAGCGTGCACTTCCTGATGTTCGGGATGGATTAAAACCAGTACAACGCCGTATTTTATATGGTATGTATGCTTCTCATTTTACTTACGATAAACCATATCGAAAAAGTGCTCGTGCAGTTGGAGATATTATGGGAAAATATCATCCACATGGAGATTCTTCTATTTATGATGCGTTAATCCGAATGAGTCAACCATGGAAAATGCGAGAAGTATTTATTGATATTCATGGAAATAACGGAAGTATTGATGGCGATGGACCAGCAGCGATGCGTTATACAGAGTCTCGTCTTTCTAAGTTTGCAGAAGTAATGCTTACTTCGATTAAGAAAAATACAGTTGAAATGACTTATAACTTTGATGATACAGAATTAGAACCAACAGTATTACCAGCAGGTTTTCCAAATTTGCTCGTTAATGGGTCTACAGGAATTAGTGCAGGGTATGCCACTAATATTCCACCGCATAATTTAGGAGAAGTTATTGATGCAACGGTAAAGAGAATTGAAAGCCCAAATTGTAAATTAGAAACCATTATGGAAGTTTTAAAAGGACCTGATTATCCGACTTATGGAGTATTGGAAGGAAAAAATGGGCTAATTGATGCTTATCGTACTGGAAAAGGAAAAGTTGTTTTAAAAGCGAAAACAGAAGTTGTTAAATCTGGAAATCATGAACAAATTGTTGTATCATCTATTCCTTATGAAGTGGTCAAAGAACAGTTAATCAAAAAAATCAATGAAATTCGAATTGATAAAAAAGTGGAAGGAATTAATGAAGTTATTGATGAATCAGATCATGAGAATTTAGCACGGATTGTCATTGATTTAAAAAATGGTGCTAATTCAGAACTTGTTTTAAATTATTTACTTAAGAATACTGATTTGCAAATCAATTATAATTTTAATATGGTTGCGATTGTTAATCGTCGTCCAAAGTTAGTGGGTATTTTAGATATTTTAGATGCTTTTATTACTCATCAAAGAGAGGTTGTAAGAAGAAGAACGCAGTTTGATTTAGATCAAGCAAAAGTGCAATATCATATTTTAGAAGGTTTAGTAAAAGCAATTAGTATTTTAGATGAAGTAATACGAGTAATTAGAGCTAGTAAAAATAAAAGTGATGCCATAGATAATTTAGTTAAAGAATTTGAATTTACGTTTGAACAAGCAAAAGCTATTGTGGAGTTACAACTTTATCGTTTAACAAATACAGATATTGTAGCAATTGAACAAGAGATGAAAGAGCTTGAGAAAAATATTTATTTATGGACACAAATTTTAAATAATGAAGAAGCTTTGAAACATGTAATGAAAACAGAACTTAAAATTATTAAAAAAGAATATGGTAATCCTAGAAGAACAGAAATACGTGATGAAGTAACGGAAATTAAACTTGATATGAAGAGTATGATTCCAAAAGAAAATGTTTTGGTTGTTGTAACAAATGAAGGGTATGTCAAACGTGTTAGTCTTAAGAGTTATGCATCTAGTAATGGAGAAGAGACTACTTTAAAACCTGGGGATTATGTAACAGGAATGTATCAAACTACAACGTTAGATTCTTTAATTATTTTTACTAATTTAGGAAACTATTTATTTATTCCTGTTCATAAAATACCAGAAGTAAAATGGAAAGAGCTTGGAAAACATATTAATAATGTAGTAATGCTTCAAACAGATGAAAAAGTAGTTGCAAGTTGTTTATTTGATTCAAAGAAAAAATTAGTTACTGTCACTAGACATGGTATGATTAAGAGAACTTTGATGAGTGAGTATATGGTAAGCAGAACTTCTAAGACTATGATGGCTATGAAATTAAAAGAGAATGATGAAGTTGTACAGGTGTTTGAAGAAAAAGCTCATATTATGCTTGTTTCTAAATTAGGTTATTATGTTAATTTTGTTCCTAGTGAGGTTCCACTAGTTGGTGTACGTGGAAGTGGAGTAAAAGGAATTAATCTAAAAGATGATCAAGTTATTTGTGCATTTGGATATGATAATACGGATTATTTAGATGTTATTACTTCTCAAAAAACTGCAAAGAGATTGAAACTAGAAGAGATATTAGAAACTGGAAGAGCAAAACGTGGTAATTCACTTATGAAAAAAGTAAAATCAGTAAATTATGAGATTTTAAATGTTATTCCAATGAATGCGAGAGATATATTAGTATTAAAATCAGATAGCGAGCTTAGAGAAATCAAAAATAGTGAAATTGCTATTATGGATATTACTAGTAATGGATCTAATATTTCTAAATATAGTATTGATGCAGCGTTTAAAAAAGTAGAAATAGATCAAAGTAAAGAAAATAATGATTATGAAGAAACTACACTTTCTAAAGAAATGACAATTGATGATTTTATTGACGATTTTAAGTTTTAGATTTTAAGCATAAAAATCACTTATTTTCACTAAAATGTAATAGGTGATTTTTTTATGAATAAGAAAGAGGAATTTAAAATATTTGCATCACGACATCCTGAGCTTGTTCATTATGTTAAAACAGGGGAAATGTCTTGGCAAAAGTTTTATGAAATTTATGATATATATGGAGAATCAGAAAGTGCTTGGAAAGATTATTTTGTAACTTCTAGTACAAGTAGTGATACAACCAACTTAGGTGGAATTGCAGATAAATTAAAAAGTATTGATATGAATTCGATTCAAGAGCATATAAAAACTGCTCAAAAGGCACTTAATTTAGTATCAGAACTTACTTCTAAAGGGAGTGATAGTGTGTCTAGTATGAAAGGACCGATTACACCAAGGCCTTTGAATAAATTTTTTGAGGATTAATTATGGAATTTAGTTTACAAATGAAATTAAAACAAGAAAAAAATATGTATCAATATTTGAAATCAAATTCTTATTGGATTAAAAATTTAAATCGAAATAGTAGTGAATATGCTTCTTTTGTAGAAGCAATGAAGGATCTTTATCATCTTAGAACAACAGATAAAATTAGTGATGCAATAGATAATATTGATTTAATTAGTAGTTTTTTAGGAGCTTTTAAATCTTAAAAAACTTTTTTTATGTGTTTTTAGAAAAAAAGTAGTAGAATCCCAAATAGATTCTTAGATTTAGTTGACTTCATTTTGCTTCATGAGATATAATGTTAGTAATAATAGAAAGAGGTTCTAGATATGAAACAAAGAAATTTAAATCAAAGCGGTTTTACATTGATAGAATTACTTGCTGTAATTTCCGTTTTAGCAATTTTAATGTTACTTGCAACTAGTAGTGTTACATCTATTATTGCTAATTCGGCAAAAAGAGCTTTTGTAATTGATGCTCAAAGTGTTGTAGAAACTGCTAAAATAGCTTATACTGATACTTTGTTGAGTGGAAAGTTAACTGGAACTCATTTTTGTATGTCTCTTGATTATTTAAAAGGACAATATGTTGATAAAATCGCATCATCTTATACTGGCAGTGTTGAGATTGCTGTAGTAGGTGGAGTAGCTACTTATACTTTGTGGCTTTCTAATAATAAATATCAAGTAGAAGGCGCTGAGTATTCTAAGATTGAAGCTGAAACAAAAGATTATACTGCAAATGCCTCAACAACTTGTGGTGGTAATGGAACATTAGTTACAAAATAAGGCTCAGTATGAGTCTTTTTTTAGGAGGTTTTTTATGATATTAGGATGTCATGTTTCGTTTTCAGAAAATGGATTATATGGAAGTGCTAAAAGTGCACATGAATATTTAGCTAATGCTTTTATGTTTTATACAGGTGCTCCTCAAAATACAATTCGAAAAAGTTTAAAAGAGGAAGATATTTTAAATGCACATGAGTTTATGAAAACTCATCAGATATCTTTAGAACATGTGATTTGCCATGCTCCGTATATTATTAATTTAGCAAATAAAACCAATTTGGATAAATGGAATTTTAGTATTACTTTTTTACGTCAAGAAATTTTAAGATGTCTTAAAATGGGAGTTAAAAAAATGGTACTTCATCCAGGAAGCGCTTTAGCTCTTTCACGTTTTGAAGCTTTAGATAATATTGTTGAAGCTTTAAATCAAGTAATGGATGGGTTAGACTTTACATTGTTACTTGAAACTATGGCAGGTAAGGGTAGTGAATGTGGATGTACTTTAGAAGAGGTTAAATATATTTTAGACTCTGTTTTAGAAAAGAATAAATTTCAAGTATGCATTGATACTTGTCATTTAAATGATGCTGGGTATGATTTAAATGATTTTGATTCTTTTTTAGATTTATTTGATCAATTGATTGGTATTTCAAAAATAGGGTGTGTTCATTTAAATGATAGTAAAAATGTTTTAGCAAGCCATAAGGATCGTCATGAAAATTTGGGATTCGGCACTATTTCTTTTGAAACGCTTTTAAAGATTTGTTATCATGAAAAACTAAAAGAAGTTCCTAAAATTTTAGAAACTCCTTTTGTAGGGTACTCTATTAATGATAAAAAACGAATCTATCCGCCATATCGTTTTGAGATAGAGATGATTCGGAAAAGACAATTTGATCCTGATCTTTATATAAAAATTCGTGAATATTATAAAAATGCTTGATATTTTTTTAAATATTCTTTTATTAATTTTTCAATTTTAGCATAATTTTCTTCTGTAAAACGATTTTTATATTTTTCTAGATTAAAAGCATTTGGATTATTTAGAATAATTTGCCAATTCTTTTTCACAAATTCATATGTAAAATTTAATTCTTCTTCGTTTAAAGAAACATTATTTTTTAAAGCAAAGTTTTCTACATCTTCTTTTTTTAGTAAAGACATGTACCGATTTATAATATTAAACATTTTATCACCAATACATTGTATGTTTTTGAATTAAAAAAGAATACTAGTAATGGTGAAGAAGATGAAAAAAAAGTCAATTTGGTATTTTTATGGAATTCTTTTTCTAATTTTTAGCTTTCTTATTTATCGTCTTTATTCTTTAAATTTTTTAAATCACGCATATTATAGCAATTTATTACAAGATAAAACAGAAATATATATTTTAGGAGAAAGTGCTCCAAGAGGTAGGATTTTAGATGTAAATGGGAATGTTTTAGTTGATAATATTTTGGTAGAGCAAGTTGCTTATCATAAGATAGGTCGACCACGTTTTGAAGATGAAATAAAAATTGCTGAGGAGTTATTAAAATTTTTTTCAGTAGAAGAAGCAAATGAAGATAGATTACGTAATTATTTTATGAAAAAGAATCCAGAGCTTGTTGATAGTTATATTACCCTAGAAGAAAAACAATTATTGCAAGAAAGAAAGTTAACACAACAAGATTTAGAACAATTAAAAAAAGATCGTATTAAATTAGAGTCTTTAGAATCTTTATCTAGTCATGAGAAACAAGTTGCTGAGTTGTACGCACGTATGAATGAAGGGTATTCTTATCAAAACAAAATTTTATTAAAAGAAGCAGATTCTTCTTTGGTTGCTAAAATTTCAGAGCAAAATATTTCAGGTGTTTTTATTCATCAAGGATGGAAGAGAAGTTATCCTTATGGTGAAACGTTAAAGAGTTTTTTTGGAAAAGTTAGTCAAGGTATTCCAAATGAGAAGAAAGATTATTATTTAAGTCAAGGCTATGCACTTAATGATATGGTTGGTATTAGTTATTTAGAAGAGCAATATGAATCCTTTTTAAAGGGGGAAAAGGCTGTTTATTTTGTTAATCCAGATAAAACTTTAACTTTATATCAAGAAGCTAAACGTGGAAATGATTTGTATTTATCTATAGATATTGTTTTACAACAAAAATTAGAAAGTACTGTAAAAGATACTTTGACTCGTGTAAAAAAATTACCTAATACTGAGTATTTAAAAGAAAGCTATGCAATGATTGGAGATCCTTATACTGGAGCAATACGTGCTATAGTTGGAGAACGCATTCTTTTAAATGGAAAATTAGATAGCTTTCAAGAAATTGGAGTGAATGCAACATTTTCTTCTTTTACAGTTGGAAGTATTGTAAAAGGTGCAAGTCATACAGTAGGATATTTAAATGATGTAATTGAACTTGATAAAAAAATTAAAGATTCATGCGTAAAATTATATTTAAATCCTCAAAAATGTTCTTATAAAGAACTTGGATATTTAGATGATATTACTGCTTTAAAGTGGTCTAGTAATTATTATCAATTTTTAACTGCTATTAAAATGACTGGTAAGAAATATATTTATGATATGAAGTTAGATGCATCAGAAGATATTTTTAACAAGTATCGTAATGTATTTTCTATGTATGGACTTGGAAGTTTAACTGGAATTGATTTACCAAATGAACAAATAGGTGTAATTGGAAAAAAGTATAGTGATGATTTACTTCTTAATTTAACGATTGGTCAGTATGATACTTATACGCCTATTGAATTATTACAGTATATTAATACTATTTTTAATAGTGGTAAGAGGTATTCTTTATCTTTGATGCATGAAATAAAAAATAATTCTAATGAAGTTGTCTTTTCTTATCAGCCAAAATTAATGTCTGAAATTTCTTTAGATTCATTTTATTATGATCGAATTCGTGAAGGATTTCGTCAAGTTTTATATAATGGTACAGGATCTGGCTATGTAAATCGTTCTATTTTAGCTTATGGAAAAACAGGAACAAGTGAATCTTTTTATGATTCTAATTTAGATGGAGTGGTAGATACGAAAACTATTAGTTCTACTTTTGCCATGATTGGACCATCTAAAAATTCCTCTTATAGTATGGTAATTGTTACTCCAAATTTAAGTCATTATGATGGAGTAAAAGATTATACAGCGCCATTTAATCGATATATTAGCGATGAAATGTCTCAATTTTTATTAAATTATTCAATATAAGCGTTGACAAATTGATTTTTTTTGTATATTATAGCCTCATTTAATGAAAGGGGCTTTTTTAAATGTTTAATAATTTAAGAAAACAATATGTAGAATATGGAAGAGAAAAAAATTCTTTTTCTAAGAAATTAAAAAAAGGGGCTATTGCATCTGCCTTTGCATTTTTAGCCATGTCAATGAATCCATTTGGAGTAAAAGATGTTTATGCTGCTACAAATAGTGAAGAATTTGAACAAGTAGAAAGTGTTGTAACAGATTCTATAGTAGCGTCTTTAGGGGATGAAGTATATGCAAAAGAAGGAGCAAGAATATATAGAAATGAATATGATCTTGCTAAAGAAAGCAATTCTTTAAAAATGAGTAATCCAGATACTGCTAAAAAAATTACAGAAAAAGTATATTTAGTAGATGGAGAACCAAAGAAATCTTATAATACCGAAACAGAAGAAAAATATGCTAATAATGAACTTTTAGGATATTTAGTAAATGGAAATGAAGGATTTTTACTTTCTGATGATATTTATACTTTAGTAGATGAAATAGAAAATGATGTTAAATCTTCAGTAGAGGAAAGTGAAAAAGTATCACAAGTAGCATCTTTAGGAGATGTTGTATATGCCAAAGAAGGAGCAAGATTACATCGAAATGAATATGACCTTGCTAAAGGAAATAACTCTTTAAAAATGAGTAATCCAGAAACTGCTAAGAAAATTACAGAGAAAGTATATTTAGTAGATGGAGAACCAAAGAAATCTTATAATACCGAAACAGAAGAAAAATATGCTAATAATGAACTTTTAGGATATTTAGTAAATGGAAATGAAGGATTCTTACCTGCTGATTACATTTATAGTTTAGCAGATGAAGTGAAAGAAGACGAAATTTCTGAAACGAAAAAAAATGAAACAGTTGAAATTAATACAAGTGTGGAATTAGCATCACCAAGTAATGCAACACCATCGAATGCGACAGTAGCATCACCAAGTAATGCAACACCATCGAA
>CAJUNF010000003.1:26263-41912 GCA_910587775.1 uncultured Bacilli bacterium
ATGGAAAATTAGCTACAGAATCAAATGCAGATGTAGCAACTCTAGATCATGCAACCTTAGCAAGTGCAGAATTAGCATCACCAAGTAATGTAACACCATCAAATGCAACAGTAGCTTCAGCAAGCAAGGCAACTGAATCAAATGCGACAGTGGCTACAACAAGTAATGCTAGTAGAAGTATATCTAAAGAGTTATTTGCTTGTACTCATAACCTACAAAATTCTTTAGAGAAGAGAACTAAACTATTAGAGTATCGTAGTAATTTAATGTTACTTAAGAATCAAAAAAAGATGAATTTAGTAAAACCTATTTACGAAAAGGCTCTTGTTCGAAATAAATAAGCATAATAGAAAGATCTTTCTTTCTATTTTTCTTTGAAATTTAATCTTTTTCTGATATAATACATATGGATTTTAAAAGGAGGCAAGAAAGATATGGCAAAAAATGAAAATAGACAATTTGTTGGGTTAAAATGTAGTAGATGTGGTAAACAACTTCGTCCAACTACTAAGAATAAAAAAAATACAACAGATAAATTAGAACTTAATAAATATTGCCCTACTTGTAAACAAGTAACTGCATTTAAAGAAACTAAATTAGGAAAATAAGAGAGTGAGTGATAGGGATGCTTATCAATATTAATGATATTAAAAATGGCATGACTGTTATTGTTGATGGAAATCTTTGTTTAATTCAAGAATTTCAACATGTAAAACCAGGTAAAGGTAGTCCATTTATTAAAATTAAATTAAGAAATTTAAGAACAGGAAGTATAGTAGAAAATACTTATAACACTAATATTAAAATTGAAAGAGCTCATGTAGATAGAATGCCAATGCAATTTTTATATGCTGATGGTGCTAATTATGTATTTATGAATACTGAGAGTTATGAGCAACTTGAAATTCCTGCTTCAAAACTTGAAAATGAAGCTAAGTTTTTAAAAGAGAGTATGGAGATACAAATTGATTCTTTTGAGGGAGAAATATTAGGTGTAACATTACCTGAGAAAGTTGAATATGAAATTATTGAAACTGAACCAGCTGTTAAGGGTAATACTACAAATAATGCTATGAAAGATGCTACAATTGAAACTGGATATACTGTTAAAGTTCCTTTGTTCATCAATCAAGGAGAAAAGATTATTATTTCTACAAGTGATGGCAAATATTCTGGAAGAGCTTAAGCTCTTTTTTTTTTATATTTCTTTTGATATAATTTATTTATCATAAAGGGTGTGTAGTTGTGAAAGAAAATATACAAATGTTTAAAGAATGGTATCGTTTGTGTAAGCCGAATAAGGCTTATTGGTTTTTTCAATTTGCTACTGTTGTTGTTGTTAGTATTTGTTTAGTCTGTGAGTCAATGTATGTTGCAAAAGTAACTACTAGTTTGGCTGATGGAAATTATAAAATGGCTATTTTTTGTCTTACTTTAGGGCTAGCTTTTGTGTTACTACGTCAATTTTCTTGGATATTAAACTATCAAAATATTTATAATCTTATTGGAGATATTTATAAGCGACTTCAAAAACAGATCTTTTATAAAATAATACATGGTAAAGAGAAAAACTTTGAAAATGTTTCAAAAGAAAAATTGATTAACATCTTTCATAGCGATGCTTATGAAGCTGCTAAATTTAGTGATCAAATATGTTCTAGATTTCGCTATTTTCTTTCAACATTATTAACTTTAGGGTATGTATTTACAGTATCTATTCCAATTGGATTTGTGGTATTATTTATCGTTATATTAAATTATAAAGTACTTAACTGGATTAATTCACGTATCAGTTTGGCAACAAAAAATGTTAAGGAAAAAATAGATTTAGAATTTGAAACATTTTCAGAAATTTTATCTTCAAAGAACATGATAGAATCTTATGATCTTACAAAAAAAATGGAACAGGAATTTGCTAGAAAAAATGATCATTGTATGAAAGCTCAACAAAAAAAGGTTATGGCTAATTCCATGTTAGATAATAACTTTTTTGGTTATTATAAAAGTCTTATTTATATTATTACTTTAGTGCTTATTTATTTGTTGTCTTCTGGTAATTTAACTCTTACGGTTTATTTAATTGTAGTTTCCTATTTAACCGATACTATTACTAATAGTAAAGACTTTATGGGAATTTTAACAGAACTTAAGAATGCTTATGTTACTTGTAATCGAGTTAATATTATTTTAAATTTTGATGAAAAACAAGCAATAGAGTTTGGAAATGTCCATAAAGATGATATTGAAGGAGAAATAGATTTTCTTCATGTTTCTTTTGATGCTTCTAGTATAGATGATTATGAGTTAAATGATTTAAAAGATGTTACGTTTCATATTGCAAGTAATGAAACAATATTATTTCATGGGGCAAGAAGTAGTGGAAAACGAACAATCTTTTATTTGTTACAAAGAATGGTTAGTGCCACCCAGGGTGAAATATATGTAGACAAATTTAAAATACAGGATTATCAAGAAAAAGTATTTCGAAAAAATGTAAATTATTTAACAACTAAGCCATTTTTTTATCATGGTTCTATATTAAGAAATTTACGTCTTATTGATGCTAATAAAAATCATATTGAAGATGTTCTTAAAAAGACAAGTCTTTATGATTATATTATGAGCTTACCTAAGGGATTAAAAACAGAAGCGAGTGATTTACCAAAAAGAGAACAGTATTTGCTAGGTCTTGCACGATTACTTTTGATGAATAGTGAAATTTTGGTTTTGTATGAATTTCCAAATTACTTAAGTATTTCAGATAAAGAATTTATTAAGTCTATTTTATCTTGTTTTCATGGTAAAAAGACAATTATTATGTTTTCTGCAAATGAGGATATTGCTGAGTTAGCAGATAAAGTATTTGAGGTTGAGAGAGGTAAGGTTAAATTACAGTCTTAATCTTTTTTTATTTTTGAAAGCAAAAAAAATTTATGATATTCTTAGTTTTCATGAGGTGATAAAATGGAACGAATGAAAAAAGCAAGTAAAGTTGGGTTATTTGGAGTCTTTGGTAATCTTTTTTTTGATGTGTATTAAGCTTTTTAGTGGAATAGTTTTTTCTAGTCAAGCTATGATTGCGGATGGAGTTAATAGTACTATGGATATTTTTGCTTCATTGATGACTGTAATTGGTGGAAAAATATCTGAAAAACCATGTGATGAAGATCATCCATTTGGTCATGGAAAAGCTGAGTTCTTATTTTCTTTATTTGTGGGCTTATCTATGATTATGAGTGCAGGGTTTATATTTAGGGATTCTATAAAAGGAATATTTGCAGGTCATATTTTTCATTTTTCCTATTTATTAATTTTTGTTTGTATTATAACAATGTTAATTAAGTTTGCTTTGTTTTTATATTCTAATAAAGTCTATAAAGAGACAGGAAGCATACTTGTTTATTCTAATATGCTTGACCATCGGAATGATATTATTATTACATTTTTTACATTTATTTCTATTATATTAGCTCAGTTTCAGATAGTTTAACAAGCATAGGGATTTCTATTTGGATTTTTATATCAGGTTTAAAAATTTTTTTAGATAGTTATTCTATTTTAATGGATCAAGCGATGAGTGAAAGCTTATCAAAAAAAATAAAACAATATATTTTAAAAAACAAAAATATTTTAGGAATTACTAAATTTGAAACGATACCTGTAGGGTATCAATATGTATTAGTTCTTTCTATTTTAGTGGAAGGGAACTTGTCTACTTATGAAAGTCATTATATTGCAGATTCTCTTAAAAGAAAGCTATTAAAGCGTTATAGGGAATTGTCAGCTGTTACTATTCACGTGAATCCTTATGAGGTTATAAAAAAATAAGCAAATCTATGCTTATTTTTGAATTAATTGATAACCAACTTGATTGATCGTTCCAGCTCCTATTGTAATGATAATATCATTTTCTTTTACATTCTTTTTTAAATAATCAATAATTTCTTCATAGGAATCCAAATAAATACTATTTGGATTTTTTTCTTTTATTAAGTTTAAAATATCTTGAGAAGAAATACCAGATTGATTTGTCTCTCGTGCAGCATAAATTTTACTTAATATAATATGATCAAATTTTGCTAAGACATCAGCAAACTCATTTAAATGTTCTTCTGTTCTTGAATAAGTGTGAGGTTCAAAAATAGCCCAGGTTTCATTATGAGGTAGATCTTTACTGGTATTTAGTGTTGTTATGATTTCTGTAGGATGATGAGCGTAATCATCGAAGACAGGAATGGATTGATATTCTCCAATTTTTTCAAATCGACGATTTGCACCAGTAAAATTTTTTAATCCATTTTCTATTATTTCAGGTTTAATTTGATAATAGTCACATGTAGCAATACAAGCAAGAGCGTTAAGAATATTGTGGTTACCTCGTACATTTAATGTGAATTTATAAAAGAAACTTCCTTTTTTATAACAGTCGAAACTAGGGTAGCCATATTTGTCTAGAGTAATATTTTTTGCTTCAAAATCAGCGCTGTTGTTGATTGCATAAGTAATTAATTTACATGTAATATTTTTAGTTACTTCTTTCGTATTTTCATCATCGTAATTGGCAACTAAAACTCCATTTTCATCTAATTTATCAATGAATTTTCGAAAAGATTTTTTTATATTTTCTATATTTTTGAAGTAGTCTAAGTGATCATTGTCTATATTTAAAATGATTTCTGTTTTTGGAAAAAATTTTAGGAAGGAGTCAACAAACTCACAAGCTTCTAGTATAAAGTATTTGCTGTTTCCTGTACGATTATTTCCATTAATTGTTTTTAGATATGCTCCGACCTCGATAGTAGGATCTAACTTCGCTTCTAGAAAACATGTAGCAATCATGGATGTAGTTGTGGTTTTGCCATGAGTACCACTGATGCAAATACATTCTTCATAACATTTTGTAATGAGTCCTAAAAATTCTGATCGTTCCATTTGCTCTTTTTGCAGGTCTTTCGCTTTTTTTCTTTCAATATCATCTTCTTTTACTGCTGCACTATAAACGATTAAATCGGCATTTTCAATCATTTCTTCGTGATGGCCAATTTGGATATTTAATCCCAATTCTTTTAAGTGTTTGGTATTAGCATTTTCATAAGCATCTGTTCCAGTAATTTGAAATCCATAGTGAGCTAGGTGTTCTGCAAGACCACTCATACTTACACCACCAATACCAATCATATGGATTTTTTTATATTTTTCTAAAGTACTTAAATTCGTCATATTTTAACCTCCGTTTGTTTTATTATAGCTTATGTGAAAATAAACGTAAAGTTTTCTTTAAAAAGGAGTCAAAAATATAAAAAAGCTTGTAAATTTGTGGAGAATGTCTTTACTTTTTTTATACGTTCGTGTAATATAGTGGTAGATAGTGGTACAAGGTGGAAGAAAGTGGGGGATGAAAATGTTCTTAGGCGAATATCATCATAATATTGATGAAAAAGGCCGTATCGTACTTCCTTCCAAATTTCGGACGGAATTAAAGGACAAATTCATTATTGCCCGTGGTCTTGAAAAATGCTTGTATGTTTATTCCCTAGACGATTGGAATAAACTGGTTAGCAAGTTAAATACTCTACCTTTTACAAAAAAAGATGCCAGAACGTTTACTCGTTCTTTCTTCTCTGGTGCTACTTTCTGCGAGTTCGACAGTCAAGGTAGAACTTGCATAACCTCCCCACTCGTTAGTTATGCCGGTTTGTCGCGAGAATGTGTAATAATCGGCGCTAACGACCGTATTGAGATATGGGATAAATGTGCATGGGAGAATGTGTTGGAAGATAATGAAGAGAATCTTTCTGATATCGCCGAAAACTTATTTATGGAAGTGAATTTATGAAACATTATTCCGTTTTAAAGAGTGAAGCTCTTCATTATTTAAATTTGAAACCAGATGGTATATATGTAGATGCTACACTTGGGTATGCAGGTCATTCTAGTGAGATTTTAAAAGCAATACCTTTGGGAAAGTTATATGCGTTTGATAGTGATTTAGAAGCAATTTCGTATTCTTCAAAATATCTTTCGCAAATTGGTTCTAATTTTGAACTTATTCATAGTAATTTTCAAAATATGAAAGAGGAATTATTAAAACGTGGAGTTACTAAAGTAGATGGTATTTTGTTTGATTTAGGTGTTTCTAGTCCACAAATTGATACAGAATCTAGAGGATTTTCTTTTATGAGAGAAGAAGTCTTAGATATGCGAATGGACCAAACAAAATCGTTTGATGCCAAGGTTTTATTACAAACTTATTCTTATGAAAAATTATGTGAGATCTTTTTTCGATATGGAGAAGAGAGTAGGAGTAAGTTTATTGCCAAAAGAATTGTTGAATGTAGAAAAAAGCATGAGATTACAACAACAATGGAGTTAGTTCAAATTATTCAAGAAGCAGTTGGTGCAAACTATTTTTATAAAAAACATCCAGAAAGAAATATTTTTCAAGCGATACGTATTGAGGTAAATCAAGAGCTTGCTGTTTTAGAAAGCGTGTTACCTGATGCGATTTCTATGTTAAAAAAAGGTGGAAGAATCGCTGTAATTACGTTTCACTCACTAGAAGATCGTATTACAAAAAATGTATTTCGAGAGTATGCTCATGTGGATGATTTGGTGAAGGGACTTCCTGAAATTCCCTATGAATATCAACCAACTATATCACTAGTTACACATAAACCAATTCTTCCGTCAAAAGAGGAATTAGAAGAAAACTCAAGAAGCAGAAGTGCTAAATTACGAGTTATTGAAAGGATAAAAGAGGATGAAAAAAACTAGAAAAAAGATTAAAATTGTTCGTGGAGAAAAAATAATATATCTTATGATTTTCTTTTTGATTATTGCGATGCCATTATGTATTGTTCTTACCAAGGCTCTTTTGTCTGAGAGTAATATTGAGGTTGAACAGATGAAATCAAAAATTGAAAAGCAGACAGATGTAAATGAATCTCTTAGTATGCAAATTGATGAGTTAGCTAGTTTGGATAAGATTCAACAAGTTGCTTTAGAAAAAGGTTTAAGTTATAATAATGAAAATATTAAAGTAATTAATGAATAATAAGAGGTATTATGAAAATAAATAGAAAAGAACGTTCAAGATTATCTATGAATATCAATTTAAAGATAACGCTGCTTGTCTTTTCTTTTTTCTTTGTGTTAATTTTAGCTAAGCTTTCTTATGTGGCTTTAAGTAATGATGTTGACGGTATTGATTTAAAAGAGTTTGCAGATAACCGCAATACTACTAAACAACCTATTTATGCTTCTCGTGGATCTATTTATGATGTAAACGGAGATGAATTAGCTAAGACAGTAAAGTCTTATACAGTTATTGCTTATTTATCACCATCTAGAACTACGAATGAAAAAAAGCCTCAACATGTGGTAGACAAAGAAGGAACTGCCAAAGCTTTATCTAGTATTATTAATATGAGCGAAGAATATATTTTAAAGTTGTTAAATCAAGATTTGTATCAGGTTGAATTAGGACCTGGTGGAAGAGGGATTACAGAAGATACAAAAAAGACTATTCAAAAATTAGAACTTCCTGGGATTAGTTTTATTTCTAGTACGAAACGTTTTTATAAAAATAAGAGTTATGCGTCTTATTTAATTGGTTATGCTAGAAGAAATGAGCAAGGTGAGATACAGGGAGAAATGGGAATTGAATCTTATTTTAATGATCAATTAAAGGGAGTAGATGGATATACTGAATATCAACAAGATGCTTATGGATATCCTCTTCCAAATACGCAAATTACTGAAGATGCAGAGAGTGGATCTGATATTTATTTAACGATTGATAATAATGTTCAGTTTATTTTAGAAAATGTTTTGACTAAATTAAAGACTGATCATAGTCTTGATTGGGCACAGTTTGCTGTAATGGATGCTAAAACAGGAGCAGTTATTGGAAGTGCTACAGTTCCTAATTTTGATTTAAATACTTTAAGTGGTATTACTAGTTATTTGAATCCTCTTACTAGTTATCAGTATGAACCAGGATCAACTATGAAGATATTTTCTTTTATGGCAGCTATAGAAGCAGGAATTTATGATGGGAATGCAATGTTTGATTCTGGAACTATTACTTTAAAAGATGGAACGAGAATTAAAGATTTTAACAATGTTGGATGGGGTTCTATTAATTATAATACAGGATTTTCTTATTCTTCTAATGTAGCTGCTACAAAACTTGCTCTTCAATTAGGTTCTGGAGCATTGAAGGATTTTTATGAAAAGTTTGGTTTTGGTAAAAAAACAGGTATTACTTTACCATCTGAGAGTGAAGGTATTGTTAATTTTAATTATGAAAGTGAACTTGCAAATGCTAGTTTTGGCCAAGGAATGACCATTACACCAATTCAAATGCTTCAAGCTTTATCTGTTTTTGCAAATGATGGGGTTATGATAAAACCTTATATTATTTCTAAAATTGTGGATGCACATGGGAATGTTTCATCAAGTGGTAGCAGAGAAGAGCTAGGTAGAGTTGTTAATGTAACAACTGTAGAACAAATGAAAAAGATGATGTATGATGTAGTATATAATGGTTTTACTTATAATAAAGCCTATGCTCCAGATAATGTGACAATTGCAGGAAAAACTGGAACTGCTCAAATTGCATCTCCAAGTGGAGGATATTTAACAGGAGAATATGATTATGTAAAGAGTTTTGCAGGTTTCTTTCCTTATGAAAATCCTCAATATGTTTTCTATTTTTCTACAAAACGATTGGTAGGTAATACATCTGCTCTTACAAAGGCTATTTCTTCAGCTGTTGGAGAAATTGCTAAGGTTTTAAATTTAAATGAATCTAAGCAAGACGCAGATGTAACTAAAATTATTTCTATTTCTAATTTTATTTCTTCACGCGTTGATCAAACTTTAGAAGATTTAAAAAAGCTTCAAGTAAATCCTATAGTGATAGGAAATGGAGATTATATTGTAAATCAATATCCTTTAAATGGTTCTAAAGTGTTAGAGGGCTCAAAAATATTTTTAATGACAGATGGAACAGAGATTCTTATGCCTGATGTGGTTTCTTGGAGTACAAACGAAATTATTAGATTTTGTAATTTAGTTGGATTATCATATCATTTAAATGGGTATGGGGTAGTAGAGAGCACCAATATTTCTAAAGGTAGTGTCTTATCTTTTGATACTGTATTAGAAATAACATTAAAAGATTCTAATTGAGAGAGTAAAGTAGTAAAAGGTTTATTTGTACAGTAAGAAAAAAGTCAATCTAGTTTGATAGATTGACTTTTATTATTTCACTTCTTCCAATAGTGCGCACTGGAAATCCCCATGCTCCATATCCGGAAGATACAATTATTTGAAAATTATTTCTTTTTTGATATCCATGTTCTAGAAAAAAGTTTGCAGGAAATATTTGTCCAGCATGAGTATGACCAGATAGTTGTAAATCAATATTTAGACTTTCTGCAATTTTTTCTTCTTTGGGTTGGTGATCTATTAAAATAACAGGTAAAGATTTATCGGCATTTTCTAATAGTTCTTCTATAGTTTTTCTTTTATTTCCTAATCGATTATTTCGATCATCTTTTCGTCCAATTAAATTGATGTTATTAGCTATTTGTATTACATCATCATTTAGAATGTTAATATTGTTTTCTTTTAGCAATGAAATAGTTTCTTGATTTAATAAGTCATGATTTCCTTCAATGTAATAAATTCCATATTTCGTTTTAATTTTACTAAATTCTTGAATTGCTTTTTCTTTTAAATTTTGTTTGGTGTATTCATCAAAAATATCACCACCAAAAATGAATATGTCAGCATTTAAATTGTTTATTTGCATTATTGTCTTTTTTAAAAATTTATCATTATGTAAATTTCCTAAATGAAAGTCTGATATCATACCAATTGTTAAATTTTCTTTTAGCTTTGTTTCGAGCTTTATGTTGTATTCTTTGATGATTGGATGAGTGATATTATATAATCCATAAATTGATGTAATAATACATATGATGAAAATTGGAATTCCATGGAAATATATTTTGTTTAAAAAATTTATAATTTCTTCTTTTTTTAATAATTGAAATAATCCTTTTGTAATTGTAAAAAGTAAATTTAGAAGTATAAAATAGAAAAAGAATCCGACCAAGATAGTACGAAATAAGAAACTTATTGTTGTGAAAAGATAAATTAAGACCCAATAGATAAATTTAGATTTCTTTTTTTGTAATTGTATCAATGTTTGAAATTTTTTCCCTATATAATAACCACTAGTAAGTAATAGTAAAATAATAGGAATGATCCAATTATAATAGTTCATAATTTCACTTCCTAAATTATTTTAACACGCTTTTTCTTTTTTAAAACTTACAATTTTGTTAGTTTTTGTGATAAGACATAATAAAAGAACTAGTTACGCTTTTATAAGAAAAGTTTTTTCTAGTTCTTTTATTTCATCTTGCGTCCATTCACCAAAGTCTTGTTTTATAATTTGAGTTTCTTGTTGTTTATAAGGTTGAAGAAAAAATCTTGATTTATCTTTTATAAAGGATTGTACTTTTAGAATATCTTCTTTTGTATGCATTGTTTTATTAATAGTCATACGAAATTCGTAATGTTTATTACTATTTTCAATAATTTGAATGCTTTTTTTAATTTTTTCAATTTCAACTTTTGTTCCTGTTGTTTCGTTATATTTTTCCCAAGTATTTTTGATATCCATGGCAATATAATCTACTAAATCTAAATCAATAATCTTTTTTAATAAGGTAGGATTTGTGCCATTAGTATCTAATTTGATTTGTAAGTGTAGAAGTCTTACTTGCTTTAATAAGTCAATTAATTTATCACCATAAATTGTTGGCTCTCCACCAGTAATTACAACGGCATTAATAAATGATGTTCTTTTTTTTATTTCTTTTAAAACTTCATTTGTTTCATAAATAGTTTCTTTTTTATTTACAATAGATTCATTGTGACAGAAGGGGCAACGAAAATTGCACCCTCCTAAAAAAATCACAAAGCTTGGTAATGATGGGTAGTCTACTAATGATAATTTTTGAATTCCGTAAATCATTCTACCACATATTCTTTTCTTAAATGGAATTCTTCACGTTTTGAGTTATTAAAGTTTTGAACTGGGCGATAGAATCCTACAACTCTTGTCCATACTTCACAATCTCCACCGCAATGAGGGCATGTAAATTGTTCACCATCTAAATAACCATGTTCTTTACAAACACTAAATGTTGGAGTGAAAGATAGGTATGGTAATTTGTAATTAGTAAAGATATTTTTTAGTAGATTTTTAGTTACGTTTGCATCATGTATTCTTTCTCCAAGGAATGCATGAAGTACAGTACCACCGGTATATTTACACTGTAATTCATCTTGTAATTCAATTGCTTCAAATAAATCGCTTGTAGCATTTACTGGAAGTTGTGTACTATTTGTGTAACATGGTTCTGCTTCACCAGAAGTAATAATGTCAGGGTAGGTTTTTTTATCAACTCTTGCAAGTCTTGGAGCAGTACCTTCTGCTGGAGTAGCTTCTAGATTATATAATTCTCCACTTTCTTGATATTCTGTTAATATATCATTCATATAATCTAATATGTCTTTGGCAAATTCTTGACCATAACGAGTTGTAATATTTTCTTGATCATTTGTGAAATTTCTAATGCATTCATTCATACCGATAATTCCAATGGTATTAAAGTGGTTTTTCCAATATTCTCCAAAACGTTCTTTGATATCTGCAAGATAGAATTTGCTGTATGGATAAAGTCCGCCATCTGTATTTTTTTCTAAGAATTTTCTTTTTGTGTTTAGAATATCGCGACATATATCCATTAATATTCTTAATTGTTTTTTTAATTCTGTTTTATCTTTATAAAGGTAACCAAGGCGAGGAAGGTTAATTGTAGTAACTCCAATACTTCCTGTCATTGGGTTTGCTCCAAATAATCCACCACCACGTTTTCTTAAAACACGATTATCAATACGAAGACGGCAACACATACTTCTTGCATCTTCTGGATTCATATCACTGTTTACAAAGTTTGCAAAGTAAGGAATTCCATATTTACTAGTCATTTTCATAACATCATCAACTATAGGTCGATCCCAATTAAAGTTTTTACCAATGTTATAAGTTGGAATAGGGAATGTGAATACGCGACCACTTGCATCTCCTTCTGTCATTACTTCACAAAATGCTTTGTTTAACATATCCATTTCTGTTTGGAAGTCTCCATAAGTTTCTTCTTTATATTCTCCACCTATAATAATGTGTTTGTCTTTAAATAAAGAGTTTATTTCTAAATCTAGAGTGATGTTAAAAAATGGAGTTTGAAAACCAACACGAGTTGGTACAGCCATATTAAATACAAATTCTTGCATTGCTTGTTTTACTTCTTTGTAACTTAGATTGTCATAGCGAATGAATGGAGCAAGATAGGTATCAAAACTTGATAAAGCTTGAGCTCCTGCTGCTTCTCCTTGAAGAGTATAAATGAAATTTACAATTTGACCTAAGGCACTTCGAAAATGTTTTGGAGGTTTACTTTGGATTTTGTTTTTTACTCCAGTAAAACCTTTTATTAATAATTGTTCTAAATCCCATCCACAGCAATAAACTGATAATAATCCTAAATCATGTATATGAATGTCGGCATTTTCATGAGCTTTTTTTTGTTCAGGAGTAAAGATATGATTTAACCAAAAGTTTTTACTAAATTCTGAAACAAGAAAATTATTAAGTCCTTGTAGAGAAAATCCCATATTAGCATTTTCTTTTACAGCCATGTCATCTCCACCGGTGTAAGTAAAAACCATTTTTTCAACTGCTTTACTTGATAATGTGTCACTTCTTAATATTTCTCTTTGATAACGGTAACGAATGTAATTTTTAGCAACATCGTTTAATCCGCTATTCATAAGGGCATTTTCAACAGCATCTTGTACTTCTTCAATGCATAGAGTTTCTTTATTTAAATCTTCTAGTATTAAAAGCACATTGTTTGTTAAAATTTTACTTTTATGTTCACTTTCTTCTTTTGGCATTTCTTTGTTTGTAGCAAGCAACGCTTTATTAATTGCTGTTTCGATTTTTTTAGAATTAAAATCTTGTTTTCTTCCGTTTCTTTTTATAATAGACTGTATCATACTAATCACATTTCCTTTCTTGATATCGTCCGTAGTCTCATTATAAACTTATTTGTTTTAAAAAAGCAATATTATTTTTTTAACTTTTTTTCTTGTGTAAAGTTTATTTTTTTTGTTTGAATATAAAAAAATGCAAAAAAAAATATTTTGTGTTTTGGTGATAAGAAAACTTGTCTTTTTTAGTGTTTATCGATGATTTTCTTTTTTTATTATTAGATGTATAAAAATGTTTTTTTTAAAAAAATATTTTTTTCTATAAAACGGTTGACTTTTTTGTACATTTGTTATTTGATTGATTTTATCGTCTTTTTTGGATATAATGTATTTATATTTTAGGTTGGTGAAAAAATGAAAAAAAGTGATGTACTTGACAGTTTAATTGTTGTAAAGCGTAGTGGCCAACGTTGTGATTTTCAAGGTGAGAAAATTGCTATAGCGATAAAAAAGGCGTTTGATAGTATTGAACATTCTTATGAAAATAAAGATATTAATTATGTTTATAGTTTGGTATTGTCTAAAATCGAAAAAGATTATGAATCTAGAAAGACGATAAAAATAGAGGATATTCAAGATATTATTTTAGAAGTTTTAGAAAAATATAATTATAAAGATGTTTTTGCTCATTTTTATAAGTACCGTGAACAACGAGCTTTATCAAGGGAATCTTTTACTACAAAGGAACAACATAAATTTTTAAAATCAATGGAGAAGTTAGGTCTTAATGATAAAGATGATCCAAAGCTTGTTGGTTCGTCTTTGCCTCCAGAAGAAATGTTTTATCATTTTGGTAGAGTAATAAGTGAAGAATTTGCTCAAAGTTTTTTATTGGATCACAAAACGGTGCGAACTATTGATAGTGGAGTATTATATTTACATCAGTTAGGTTTTTATCCTATGGGAAATCCTTGCAGTATTCAACTTCTTTATTCTAAGTTTTTAAAAGAATCTAGTTCTAATCATGTTTTTGATGCATTAATGGCTCTTTCAAGAGTAATTCGAAGTATTTTTTTAGAACAACATGGTAATATAATGATTCCATATTTTGAAAAAGAATTTGAACCTATTTTAATTCGCCATTTTGGATACATTTGGAAAGAAACTTTAGAACTTAAATTATCTTCGTTTGGATTGCAAGAGCTTTTGCCAATGGAAATATTTACTCAAAAAGTTTTGGAGATGACCTCGCTACAAATAGAAATGGAAGAATATTCTTTTTTCTATCAAAATTCAAAGCAAATGAAAGAATTATTTTTAGATTCTTATCGTGAGAGTCTAGAATCTTTACAAAAAGTTTTAAAAGATGCAATTCATTGGTTTTTGGAAGAATTGCAATTTTCTTATGATAATAATTTTAATAAGCAGAAAGTTTCACTTTCTTTTGGAACAGAAGATACTTTAGCATCTGTTATGATTGATAAAGTTTTAATTTCAGAACTTTTAGCTCAATGTCCAACTTCTGTTTTAGGTATTTTTAAATTAAAAGAGACTCTTCATTTTCAAACTGGTTCTTCTTTGGTAAGTGTTAGAAAAATGGCAGAAGAAGCTTATTTGAAAGGAGTATTAGATTTTGAATTTTTAGATACTTCATATAATCAAAGTGAAGAAGATGTTTGTTATGGATATTTGGGGGAAAGAGCTTATTATGATAATACAACTCAAGATGGAGTTTATGTAGGAGAAAAGGGAAGTGTATCGTTTACTTCAATTAATTTACCACGAATTGCTTTACGCCATGCTCATGATGGGTTAGAATCTTTTTATCAAGAACTTTTAGAAACTTTAGAAATTGCTAAAAATGAAATTTTAGAGCGCTTTGAGTATCAATGTAGTAAACATAATTATAATTTTCCATATTTAATTAAAAAAGGCGTATGGAAATTTGGAGAAAATGTAAAAGAAAACGATCGCTTGCGTAAAATATTTAAACATGGTGTCTTGCAACTTAATTTTGTAGGACTTTGGGAAACTGTTTTCATTTTACTTGGAAAAAGAGAAGGGGATGGCGAGGCACAAAATGAGGCTTTTAAAATTATTTCGTTTATTCGAGAAACATTAGATCGTTTTTCAATAGAAAATAATTTGAATTTTTCTTTGTGTGCATTAGATCTTGATGAAGTAGGAAGACATTTTTTAGAACTTGATGAAGTTATATATGGAAAAATAAAAGGGATTAGTAATCCATTTCAATATGGAACAACTTTAGAAGTAAAACAAAAGATGAGTTTGGATCATCGCATTATGTTAGAAGGAAAATTCCATGAATTGTGTAATGGAGGACATGTATTTTTACTTCGAGAGGTACCTAAGAAGGGGCTTGAAGCAGTTTTAAAACAAATGCTTGATTGTAAAATTGGGTATACACATGCAGATTTGCAGTAGAGATTAATAGCTTATTATTAATCCTTTTTTATATGTGAAAATAAAAGTCTACTATAAGATTTTTTAATAAAAATAAAAGGAGAATAAAAATTAATAATATCATAAAAGATTTTGGGCTATAATTATC
>CAJUNF010000003.1:41922-60313 GCA_910587775.1 uncultured Bacilli bacterium
ATAATTATCTTTGTAATTTTTTTCTCTTATTAATATTAATCCGATTTCATCTAAGAAAATACCTAAACTTATGGATTAATAAATATATGTTTGTATAAAGTTTTGAAATACCAAAAAGAAATATTGTTAAAAGTAATCCATACATCCAGTGATCGGTTCTAAAGTTTTTAAAGGTTGGGCATTGTAATTAATGTAAATAAAAAAATTGGTCATATAAAGTCATATTTATCACTAAGATTCATTTTAACGAACTTTTTTCTTTTTTACAAGATTCAAAGTGGAGCTTGTTAAAATTTGGTACTCGACAAAATGCGACAAAAGTGCTATTATAACTAACAAATTTATTTATTCATGTTATTTTTTGACTAAGATTTGACAATTTTGATATCAAATTAGTGTTATACTCTTTTGAGTAAAGCTAAATGATGTTATAATAGTTTAAACTTACCAAAAAATGAGTAGATATGTTTGGAGGGGTTTGATTGTGAATAAAGATGGTATTGTAATGACAGAGGATGCCAAAGTTACTTCTTCTTCATTTAAATTTCAATGTTATCGTTTGGTAAAACGAACTTTTGATGTGCTAATTAGTTTAGTTGGAATTCTTTGTTTAATTCCGATTATTGTTTTAATAAAGATAGCTTATCTTTGTACAGGGGATTTTCATAGTATTTTTTATACTCAAGATCGAATTGGATTATTTGGTAAAACTTTTAAATTATATAAATTTCGTACGATGAAACCAAATGCCGATGAAATATTAGCGGATTTGTTAGCAAGTAATCCTTTATTAAAGGAAGAATATGAAGAAAATAAAAAAATGAGACATGATCCAAGAATTACAAAAGCTGGAAATGTAATTCGAAAATTGTCTTTGGACGAATTTCCACAATTTTTAAATATATTTAAAGGGGATATGAGTTTTGTTGGAAATCGACCTTATTTACCTCGCGAGAAAGAGGATATGGGGAATTATTATAAATATATTATTGCTACGAAGCCAGGACTAACTGGTTATTGGCAAACTAGTGGAAGAAGTAATACTTCGTTTTTGTACCGATTGAGAATGGAAAAAAAGTATAGTGAGATTCGTAGTTTGAAGTTGGATATTAAGATTATCTTTAAAACAGTTGTGCAAGTATTTAAACGAGATGGTGCACTTTAGAATATGAACTAACTTTATGTTAGTTTTTTTATTATAAATATAAGAAGGAGAGACTTTGATGAATGAAATTCCAATTTTACAGGAAAAAGTTTTAGGAAAGAATAAACGTATAGAAATTTTAAATACAACTATTGATGTATTAAGTGTTAAAGAAACAATTGATTTAGTTGAACAATATGTAATAAGTAAAACACCACTTCATTTAATGGGGGTTAATGCAGATAAAATTAATGAAGTAAATCAAAATGAAAAAATGAAAGAAATTGTAAATAGTTGTGGCATTATTAATGCAGATGGAGCTTCTGTTGTTTTAGCAAGTAAGTATTTAAAAAAGAAATTACCTGAACGTGTTGCTGGAATTGATTTGATGATGGATTTGGTTTCTTTAAGTGATAAAAAAGGATATCGCGTTTATTTGTTAGGAGCAAAAGAGGAAGTAGTAAGAAAGACAAAAGAGGTTTTGTTAAATAAATATCCAAATTTAAATTTAGTTGGAATAAAAAATGGATATTTTAAAGATGACGAGTGGCAAGATATTTCAAATGAATTAAAGCAAATTAAACCAGATTTTGTATTTGTTGGTATTACTTCACCTAAAAAGGAATATTTAATTGAGTATTTACAAAATCAAGGTAGTGATGCTGTTTTTATGGGAGTTGGAGGAAGCTTTGATGTTATTTCAGGAAATATTCCAAGAGCTCCAAAGTGGATGCAAAAAATGAGTTTAGAATGGTTGTTTCGAGTTTTACAAGAACCAAAACGCTTATTTAAAAGATATTTTATTGGTAACGGAAGGTTTATTAAAGCCGTATATAAGGAAAAACATAATAAGAAAAGAGGAGTTAAATGAAAAAAGTAATGTTGGTTTTTGGGACAAGGCCAGAAGCAATTAAGATGTGTCCTTTGGTAAATGAATTAAAATCTAGAGAATCTTTTCATACCATCGTTTGTGTTACTGGACAACATAGACAAATGCTAGATCAAGTATTAGAAGCATTTCAAATTGTTCCAGATTATGATTTATCTATTATGAAAGAAAAGCAAACGTTGTTTGATGTTACAGCTAATATTTTAACTAAAATCAAAGAAGTATTAGAAAAAGAATCACCAGATATTGTTTTAGTTCATGGGGATACTAGTACAGCTTTTGTAACTGCATTAGCTTGCTTTTATTTACAAATTCCTGTAGGTCATGTGGAAGCTGGACTTAGGACTTATAATTTGTATAGTCCATTTCCAGAAGAATTTAACCGTCAAGCGATTAGTCTAATTAGTAAATTTAATTTTTCTCCTACAGAATTATCTAAAGCAAATCTTTTAAAAGAAGGAAAGTCTGAATCTAGTATATATGTTACTGGTAATACAGCAATTGATGCTTTAAAAACTACTGTTAAACCTATTTATAGTCATCCTGATCTTGATTGGGCAAAGGGTAGTAGATTAATTATGATTACTGCTCATCGAAGAGAAAATTTAGGAGAACCTATGAAAAATATGTTTCGAGCTATTAAAAGAGTGATTGATGAACATCCTGATGTAAAAGCAATTTATCCAATTCATATGAATCCTCTTGTTAGAGAAACTGCGCAAGAAGTTTTTGGTGGGGATGAGCGTATACGTATTATTGAACCTTTAGAAGTAATTGATTTTCATAATTTTTTAAATCAAAGCTTTATGATTGTAACGGATTCAGGAGGAATTCAAGAAGAAGCACCATCACTTGGAAAACCGGTTTTAGTAATGAGAGATACAACAGAGCGCCCTGAGGGTATTAAGGCAGGAACATTAAAACTTGTTGGGACTACAGAGCAGGTAATTTATGATAATTTTAAATTGTTATTAGAAGAAAAAGGGGAATACGAAAAGATGAGTAAGGCAAGTAATCCATATGGAGATGGTTTTGCTTGTAAAAGAATTGCTGATATTTTAGAGGAAAAATTATAATGAATATATTGCATATATCAAGAACGATGGGGCAAGGTGGCGCTGAGAAGGTTGTTTATCAAATATGTAAAGAGTCAAACGCTACATACAATATGTGCGTAGCATCGACTGGAGGAATGCATGTTGAAACTTTAAAAAAAAGTAAGGTAGAACACTTTGTTATTCCAGATATTGATTTAAAAAATCCATTTTTGATTTTAAAGACGTTTTTTTTGTTAAATCGAATTATTAAAAAAAATCAGATTGATATTATTCATTCGCACCATAGAATGGCAGCATTTTATAGTAGAATTTTGTGTTTATTTTATCATAAAATTAAACGCATTTATACTGCTCATAATGTCTTTTTTAATAAAGTATTATTTACTAATTTTTCTTTAAAAGGATCTAAAATTGTTGCTGTGGGTAATGGAGTAAAAGATAATCTTATCAATACATTTCATATTAATCCTAAAGATATTGATATTATTTATAATTCAGTTTCCAAACCAGAAACAATAAAATATCCAGAGGATGATTTTATAAAAAATAAAAAAAATAATATTTTAATTGGGACAATTGGTCGTTTAAGTGAGCAAAAGGGGATGGATGTTTTTATTTCTTCCATAGCTCAAATAATAAATGAAAATGACAATGTCTATGGAATAATTATTGGAGATGGAGAATTAAAAGAAAGTTTAATTCAACAAGTAGAGAAATTAAAAATACAAGATCATGTGCTTTTTTTGGGATATCGAAGTGATGTTTTAGAGTTAATTACAGCAATGGATTTTATTGTGTTATCTTCTCGGTGGGAAGGTTTTCCTCTAACACCAATTGAAACTTTTATGATGGGAAAAACGATAATAGCTTCCAATATTTCAGGAAATAATGAAATAGTAAAAGACGAAACAAATGGTTTATTATTTCAAAAAGATAATGTTGGAGATTTAGTGGAAAAAATGTTAAAATTAATCTATGATCAGGATTTCAAGAAACAATTAGAGAAAAATGCTTTGAAATCTTATCATGATTTTTACAGTTATGATGTCTGTATAAAAAAATATATGAATTTATATAAAAATGGTAAGTGATAGAATGTTTGAATATTTGTTTAAAGTGTATAAAAAAATTCGAAGTTTTTTAATAATTTTAATTTTTAAAATTGTTTTTGGAAGAAGATTAAAAGTTACTTTTTTAAATTCTTTTGAGGGTAAAATTCATTTTTCTATTGATTCTTTAGGAAAAATTTCTATTCAAAAAAATTTGATGGTTCGAGGCCCTCTTTATTTAAGATCATTTGAAAAAGGATATTTGGTAATTGGAAAATATGTTTTCTTTAATCATAATTGTTCTATTACTGTTATGAAAAATGTTCAAATAGGAGATCATTGTATGTTTGGTAATAATCTTGTAATTGTTGATCATGATCATATTTCAAGTTTTCAAAATGATAATGCTTATGAGTCAGATGAAGTTGTAATAGGTAATCATGTTTGGTGTGGAGCTAATGTTACAATTTTAAAAGGAGTGCATATTGGAGATGGGGCGATAATTGCTGCAGGAGCTGTTGTTAATAAAGATATTCCATCTGGTGAAATTTGGGGTGGAAATCCTGCTAAAAAAATAAAATGAAAGGGGATACTTTTATGATTCCTAAAAAAATACATTATTGCTGGTTTGGCGGTAAAGAGTTACCTAGTAGTGTAAAAAAGTGTATAAAAAGTTGGAAAAAGTATTGTCCAGATTTTGAAATTATTCGCTGGGATGAATCCAATTTTGATATTAATTGTTGTGATTTTGTAAAAAAAGCTTATCAATCAAAATCATGGGCTTTTGTTTCTGATTATGCTCGGTTAAAGATAATATATGAAAATGGTGGTATCTATTTAGATACTGATGTAGAATTACTTCGAGGGTTAGATGAATTAATTCAACATAGTACTTTTTTTGCAACTCAACAAGATGGTGGTTATATAGCTACTGGATTAGGTTTTGGATCTGTTAGTAAAGAAGCTATATTAAAAGAAATGTTAGATGTGTATCATCATATCTCTTTTTCTTTAGATAATAGAGAGGATTTAGCATGTCCTATTTTAAATACAAAAGTTTTACAAGAAAAAGGATTTTGTTTTTCAGACAAAATTATTAATCTTGGAGAATCTATTGTAATTTATCCACCTAGTTTTTTTGATCCAATTGCTCCAGGTAATTCTAAAAATTTGTTATGTAGTGAGACATATTCCATTCATCATTATAGTGCTTCATGGAAAGGAAAAAAGGTTGCTTTTAAAAGAAACGTTATTAAACTTATAGGGCAAGATAGGATTAATCGATTGAAAGGAATAATAAGACATGAATAATAATTTAGAAACAGATTATAAAAAAAATATTTTTAATACATTATATTTATATTTTATTGTAATTATAATTTTGGCACCTCGTGGTTTTGTAGAATATAATGCAACTTATCAAAAGATTTTTACATTAGGACTTTGGTTTTCTACAGTTTTGATTTGGATTCAGTTTTTTTTATCTTTTTTTAAGGGGATTATTCGAAAAAGTTCGATTGCATTATTTTTATATTTTTTTTGTGCAATAGGTATTACTTTTTTTGTAAGAGTCAATGTTAATACTGGCTTTCAAAAATTATTTATTTATCCTTCCATTTGTCTTTTTTTCGTTTGTAATATGAAAAAAAATCCTAAAAAGCTTTTAAGGATTATTAATAATGTTTTTTTAGTATCTTTTTTGATCAATTTACTTGGCTTTCGCTCTTTTTTCTCGCAACAATATCATATTACTTTTTTAGGCCATGTACAAATTGTTTCTCAAATGGGAACTTTAGCCGTTTTTGTAGCAGTTCTTTATTGGCTTTTGTATCATGAAAAAATGAAAAAAACAATTTTTTTGATTGGAATAGCAATTTTAACTATGCTAATTACTGATGCTACTGCAGCAGTTGTATCAGCTATCATATTACTTTTGTTTGCTTTTTTATATCGATTAAAAATAAGAGTTTTTTTGTCTTGGAATTATAAGGTTTATCTTGTGATAGGAATATTATTAAATCTTTTTGTAATATTACTTTCGTTAATTAATAATTTAAAATATAATAATGCTGTTGCTTTTTTAGATTTTTCTGGAAGAAGTTTTATTTGGCTTGATGCGATTACAAAAATAAAAAGTAAATTTTTATTAGGGTATGGTATTGAAGGTATTATGCTTGATGTTTTTTGGAATCAATGGGTCAATTCTTCAGGATTTAATTATGCTCATAATCAAATATTACAAACTTTTTTAGATGGCGGATTAATTTTATCTATTGCTTTTTGGGTAATGATTTTTGGCTTTTGTAAAAATCTTAAAACAATTAAAAATAGAAAATTTCTTATTTTGTGTAATGCAGTCTTATGTGTTTATATGCTTATTATGATTTTTGAAAGTATATCTTTATATTATTATATGTTTATATTCTTATCTATTTTATATGTTTTACCTGATATAATAGAAAGTAGTGAGAAGGAGTCGTTTGAAAATGGGATTAATTCAGCAAATACGATTGCAGTTTAATAAAACGTATTATTCTATGAGAATAAAAAGAAGAGCTGCAGCATTTAAAGGTAGAGTATATACTGGTGATAAAAGTTTTGTTACTTCAAAAACTTATTTAGGAAATAATGTTTGTTTTAATGGAATGTCTATGTTTGGAGAAGGAAAAATTGTAATAGGAGATAATTTTCATTCAGGAGTCGGTTGTCAAATAATAACATCTTTTCATAATTATGAGGGCAGTCTAATTCCTTATGATAATACTTTTGTCAGTAAAGACGTTATTATTAAAGATAATGTATGGCTTGGAAATAATGTTATTATTTTGGGTGGTGTTACGATTGGAGAAGGTGCTATTATACAAGCAGGAAGTGTAGTAGTTAGCAATATTCCAGATTGTGCTATTGCAGGAGGTCATCCAGCTAAAGTATTTAAATATCGTGATAAAGAACATTATTATGAGTTAAAGAGTAAAAAAAAGTTTCATTGATTTTTAGCAGGTGATTTTATGATTTTTAAAAAAATCGTTCATAAATATAAAAAAATGTCTATGCCAGTAAAAGCTGCTTTTTGGTATACGGTATGCAATTTTCTTAATAAGGGATTTGCTCTTTTGTCTACGCCAATTTTTACGAGAATTATGACTGAAGAAGAATATGGAACTTTTTCTATTTTTCAATCTTGGTTTAATATATTAATTATATTTACTTCTCTTAATATTTTTATGAGTAGCTTTACGAAAGGATTATTGCTTTATAAAGATGATCAAGATGCGTTTACTTCTTCGCAGCTTTCTTTGACGACATTTATTACATTAATTGTTTTATTTGTATATGTTCTTCAAATGGATTTTTGGTCTTCTTTGATGGATTTATCTCCTATATTGGTACTGGCAATGTTTGTAGAACTACTTATTATGCCAGCACTAGAATTTTGGCTTTCAAAAGAACGATTTTTTTATAGATATCGAAATGTTGTATTTGTATCTATTTTTATGAATCTTTTTTGTCTTATCGTTAGTGCTCTTTCGGTTATATTATTAAATCATAAAATAGAAGCACGTATTTTCTCTGATGTTTTTGCTAAATTTTTATTTGCAGGAACTTTGTTTGTATTTATTTTTTGTAAAGGGAAAAAAGTGTTTTCCAAGAAATACTGGAAATATGCACTTACATTTAATGTTCCATTGATTCCTCATTATTTGTCTAATTATATTTTAAATCAATCTGATCGTTTAATGATTGGTAAAATGGTTGGAAAGGTACAAGCAGCTTTTTATAGTGTTTCTTATACTATTTCAACGGTTATGGTTTTACTTGTCACTGCTATTAATAATTCTTTAACTCCATATATTTATCAATCTATAGAAAAGGGAGAAGAGAAAAATATAAAAAGAGCAATTACACCTGTTGTTTTATTAATGTTTGTTTTGACTGTACTTATTATGTCTTTTGCTCCTGAAATTATTTCTGTTTTTGCTGGAAATAATTATTTGGATGCTATTTATGTAATACCTCCTGTGACGGTTTCTGTTTATTTTATTTTTATTTATTCTATGTTTAGTACAATTGAGTATTATTATCAAAAAACTGGGGCTATAGCTGTTGCTACAACTTTTAGTGCTATTTTAAATTTAGTTTTAAATTATTTTGGTATTAAACTGTTTGGGTATTATGCAGCAGGATATACTACTTTAATTTGCTATATTTGTTTGTCATTCTTTCATTATTATTTTTATAAAAAGATTATAAAAAAAGAAATGCCTCATATTAAAAATGTTTATGATGTAAAGCTTATGGTTTTCATGGGAATTTTATTATTTCTTTATATGATTTTATTAAGTTTTATTTATTCTAATTTTTATGTTCGTTATTTTATTATATTTGTAATTATTTTAGTATTATATTTAAAACGAAAATTTTTAATTCACTTAGTTCGTGAGCTAAGAACTAGAAAGGAGTAAAAAAAATGAAGATTTTTTCATATGTTCGTAACAATGGGTTAAAGCGTTCTATTCAAGTTTTATGGCAATATAAAATTCAAATTTTTCTTGAAAAAATAGTTTATGTATTTACTAAGAATAAGCCTTTACAAAATAAGATTTTAATTGAGAGTCACAACGATTTTGATTGCAATGGAGGAGCATTTTATGATTATTTAATAGATAATAATTATAATGAAACTTATAAAATCGTATGGTTTGTTCGTAAAAAAGTGAAGAAAAAATTACCAAAGAATGTTACTTCTGTTCCTTTATTTGGACCTAGTTTTAGGAAGGCGTATCACATATGTACTGCTAAATATATGACTTGTGATTGTGATATTTTAAAAAAATACCGGGAAGATCAAGTTTTAGTTTATTGCTCTCATGGAGCAGGTGGACTTAAAAGTGCTAAAGGAAAGATGTTTATTCCTGATAGTGTTAGTTATTTGTTAGTACAATCAAAGAAGTATATGCCAATTCAAGCAAATCAATGGTCTTTAAGTACAAATGATTCGAGGTTTGTTTATATTGGATATCCAGCGCAAGATACTTTTTTTCAAAGTGATAAAGAAGAAATTAAAAAAATTACTACAAAGAAATATAAAAAAGTTATTTTGTGGATGCCAACATTTCGTCGTGGTGGTGGGTATCAGCGAAATGATAGTTTAAAAGAACAAAAACTTGGTATTCCACTATTTGAAAGTAAAGAGGAATATCAGAAATTTAATGAACAATTAAAAGAATTAGATGTTTTTTTAATTATTAAAATTCATCCAAAGCAAGATTTAGATAATCTTTTTATTGAGGATCAATCAAATATAAAGGTGTTAACAGGAGAAACGGTAAAAGCAATGAAAATCGATACCTATCGATTAATGAAGTGTACTGATGCTTTAATTAGCGATTATTCTGGAGCAGCTTATGAATATTTACAATTAAATCGTCCTATTGGATATGTTTTGGATGATTTAAAAGATTACAAATTAGGTTTTGTGGTAGATGATATTCAAAAGCTAATTGCAGGTCCTTGTATTTATGAGCTTAGTGAATTAAAAGATTTTGTAGAAAATGTAGTGAAAGAAAATGATACTTATAAAGAAAAAAGAGAATCTTTAAGAGATTATATTTACGAATATCATGATGGTAACGCTTGTCAAAGGTTAGCAATGTTATTTGGATTAAAAAGGGATTAGGTAAGGAGCGTTTTTATGTCTAATTATATATTTTTATTTGATCTTGATTCTACTATTACAAGAAAAGAAATTTTACCAACAATTTCTGAGAGAATTGGAAAACAACAAGAAATGAGAGATTTAACAGAAGCTACAATGCGTGGAGAAATGCCTTTTAAAACAAGTTTTTTAAATCGTGTTCGTATTTTAGAATCTGTAGCGGTGTCTGAAGTGAGTGATATTGTAAAAGATATTCCTTTAAATGAGCACATTGCTAAATTCATTCTTGAAAATAGAGATCGTTGTTATGTTGTAACTGGGAATTTAGATGTTTGGATTTGTAAATTAATGGAAAAAATTGGTATGTTAGATCATGTATATTGTTCTAAAGCACAAGTTTTTGAAGATAAGATAGGTAATGTGATTAGTGTTGCAGATAAAGAGTTAATTGTAAAGCAATTTGTTCAACCTATTGTTTCTATTGGTGATGGTGATAATGATTCTGGTATGGCCAAGTATGCTGATATTGCAATTGGCTTTGGTGGAGTAAGAGATATTGCTCCCTCTTTACTTCGAAACATTGATTTTGCTTTTTATGATGATAAAAAATGTGCTGATTTTTTAAATACATTATTGTAAGGAGGTAGTGTTGTGAATTCAAGTAATACTTCAGTTATTATATGTTGTGCTGGTATGGGGACACGACTTGGTATTGGTTCTACTAAAGCATTAGTTCATTTATGTGGAACACCTTTAATTATTCGTTTACTAGAAAATTTAAAAGATTATGATGATATTCGAATTGTAGTAGGTTATCAAGCAGATAAAGTAATTAAACTTGTAAATGAGTATCGAAAAGATATTATGTATGTGTTTAATTATGATTATGAATCAACTGGTCCTGCTGCTAGTATGAGTAAAGCTTTAGTGAGTGTTCGTGAAAATGTTATCGTTTTAGATGGTGATTTGGTAGTAAATCCTCTTGATTTTCGTACTTTTTTAAATTATCAGGGTGAGTGTATTCCATATTCTTTAAAAACTTCAGATGAACCAATTACGGTTCGCGTGGAAGAAGAAAAAGTTATAAATTTCTTAGATAAAGATAGTGAGTATGAATGGCCTGGTATGTTAAAAATCAAAAGAGAAAATTTGAGTCGTGGACAAGGCTATATTTATGAGGTTTTAAATCCTTTGCTTCCTTTTCCAACGATTTGTTTAAGAACTAGATCCATTGATACACAAGATGATTATGATAGAACTATGAAATGGATTATGAATGACTTTATAGATTAGGATTGTTTGCATTTTTTCTTTATGTACGTTAAAATATTAATAGCTTAAGGGGTTTAGTAATTCATAATATTAGTAATTTGAAAGAAGTGAATTTGTTTGAAAAAAGATGAATTTGTAATAGGTGTGCTTGGTGGTATGGGAACTTATGCTACCATCCATTTTTTTGAAACTTACGCAGAGGTTTTTCCAGCAGATAAGGAGTGGGAACGTCCAAGAATTATTATTGATAATCGATGCACTATGCCTAGTCGGGTACGAGCATTTTTATATCAGGAAAATGTTTCTACCCTCGTAGAAGAAATGACAGATTCTATGAAAAGTCTTTTACGTAGTGGATGCACAAAAATTATATTAGCTTGTAATACTTCTCATTTATTTTTACCTAAAATTTATGAAAGTGTTCCAGAGTTAGAAGATAGTGTTGTTCATATCATTGATCATTGTGTAGAAAAAATAGCTTTAGATAATCAAGAAAAAGTATATTTACTTGGTTCTGAGGGAACTATTGATTCTAAGATTTATCAAAATGCTTTAGAAAAACAAGGAATTGTTTGTGTTACTCCAAGTGAAGAAGAATATAAGTATCTTCGTAAAGTGATTGAAGCAGTAAAACAAAATAAATATACAGATGAAATTAAAGATCTTTTTGTTTCTTTAATAAATCGATATGATTCTTGTATTTTAGGGTGCACAGAACTTCCAATTTTATATGAAAAATATAAAGAGTTTGTTTCATGTAAAAAGGTATTTGATCCATTATTAATTGTTTTAGAAACTTTGAAGGAGGAGTATGATCATGAGTAAAATTTTAACGTTTGGTGTATATGATTATTTTCATATTGGTCATTTAAGATTATTTCAACAATGTAAAAGTCATGCCGATTATCTTATTGTTGCCGTGCAAGATGAAAAGAGTATTTTAAAATACAAACCAGATGCAAAAGTTCTATATTCTACTATAGAGAGAGTAGAAATTATAAAGTCATTACGAATTGTTGATGAAGTTATTGTATATGATAGTGTTTCACCAGAAGTTCTTAGTCGTGTAGATTTTGATATTTTAGCTTTAGGAGAAGATCATGTTGGAGAAAGATTTGATCGTGTAGTAGAGTGGTGTAATCAAAATGATAAAAAGGTAGTTCGTTTAAAAAGAACTCCTGGTATTTGTTCATCTCAAATCAAAAAAGAATTAGGTAGTTAAAAGGTGTGGAGGATTTATGGAAGAGATTAATATTTTTGAATTTTTAAATTATATTCGTAAACATGCAATATTTTTTGTTTTAGTTATGTTCTTTGTTTTAATTATTTGTTTATTTTATTTTATCGTAGTACAACGTCCTGTTTATAATTCTGAGGTTTCTCTTACTCTTACAGGAATTAGTGGAGATAATAAGATTACTACTAATGATATTACTTTAAATACCAAAATGATTCCAACGTATCAAGAATTAATTACAAGTCGAAGTGTATTAGATCAAGTAGTTAATAATTTAAAATTAAATCGTTCTGCTGGAAGTTTAGCAGGAAGTATTAAAATTAAAGCAGTAACAGATTCTATGGTTTTAAATATTACAGTGACAGATTCTAATCGAGTTGTTGCAAAAGATATTGCCAATGAAGTAGCAGATATTTTTAGTAAAGAAATTCAAACTCTTTATAATATTAAAAATGTTACTATTCTTGATAAAGCTGTAGTAAGTGATAATCCAATTAATATGAATTATGTAAAATCTATTTTAGTTAGTTGTGCAGCTGGTTTATTTGTTGCTTTTGCTTTACTTTTCTTAGTTTTCTTTTTAGATAATACGATTAAGAGTGTTGAACAAGTAGAGTCTAAAATGGAAATGGTCGTTTTAGGAGCTATTCCTGATTATAATACTGTTGGAAAGAACAATAAAAGAGGAGGTAAAAAATAATGAATATGAGTAATGAGTTGATTGTAGAGAGAAATCCAAAATCATCTGTTGCTGAAGCTTTGCGTATTATTCGTACTAATTTGCAATTTTCTTCAGCTGATAAAAAAGTACAAATTATTTTAGTTACTTCTTCTGTTCCTGGTGAAGGAAAGAGTTTTACTAGTGCTAATTTAGCTACTGCTTTTGCTCAAAATGGAAGTAAAGTATTATTAATTGATTGTGATTTACGAAAAGGTAGACTTCATCGTTTGTTTAATATTACAAATGATACTGGTTTATCAAATTTACTTTTAGGAAATGTTGAGAAAGAATACAAAGATTATATAAGAAAAACTTTTATTTATAATTTACATTTACTTACTAGTGGTGTAGTTCCACCAAATCCAAGTGAATTGTTAGATTCTAATAAAAATAAAAAGTTATTAGAAATTTTACGTGAAGATTATGATTACATTATTTGTGATGGAACACCGGTTGGAGGTCTTACAGATTCTGTTGTTATGGCTAAAAATGTAGATAAAACAGTTGTAGTTTGTGCTGTAAATTATACAAAAATAGATCAATTAGAAAACACAAAAAAAACATTACAAAATGTTGGAGCTGATGTGGCAGGGGTTATTGTAAATAAAGTTCCAGAGGTTCATAGTAGTTATTATGGAAACTATTACATTGAAGATTAATTGGAAAAAAATATTAAAGTGGCTCCTATTTTTAGGGTGGCTTCTTTTTATTTATATTAGTTCTTCTCAGCAAGGGGAAGTTAGTCATTCTATCTCTAATGGCTTTGTAGATTTTCTAAAAGAGATTATTCCTACTAATTTGTTTTGTGGTATGGATTTAAATTTTTTGATGCGTAAATTTGCACATGTTAGTGTTTTCTTTGTACTTGGAATTATTACTTTTTGCTTATTAAAAGAATATTCAAATTCTTTTTACAAGCGTTTATTTTTAGCGTTTCTTATTTGTTTTCTTTGTGCTTGTATGGATGAATTTCATCAAGTTTTCGTTTCTGGTCGAGATGGAAAGGTATTAGATATTTTGATTGATAGCTTTGGATCTTTATTGAGCTTATCTTTCTTATTTTTAATTTTTAAGCCCTCTTTAGTAAAAGATGCATAATATATTTGTTATATTATGTTTTTTTATTCATATATATTTTTTTCTATCACATATTAATTATAGTAAGAAAATTGTTTTTAAGAGGTGTGGCTTTTATGGTTTTTGTTATTTTGCTTTTCTTATTTGTAGGTTATTGTGGGTGTGTTATTTCATCTTTTTGTAATAAAATTGAAGAGAAAAAAGAGCTTTCTAAATTCATAAAAAAGAATAATTCATAGTAATTTTTAAATGATTATGAGTATTATTTGCGTATCTTCTTTTTTTTTGATATAGTTTTATAGAGTATAGACTACGTTTGAGGTGATACGTATGGCAAAGTCAAAGAAGAAAATGAATTCGAAGGTATTGTTTGGATTTAAAATATTAGGTGTTATTTGTGTATTACTAATGATTTGCTTTTTATATTTTTTAGGAAAACTTAATATTCTTCCAAGTATGTATTATTTTTTAATTGTTTTCTTATTTTTTTTGGTTTCACTTTTATCTTTATTTGGAATTTTTAAATTTAAAAAGGTTTTAAAAATATTTTCTTTTATTTTGTTACTTTTGTTCGGATTTATTAGTTCTTTTGGGTGTTATTATTTATATCATACCGATGCATTTTTAAATCAATCTTTTCGTAATCGTAAAATGAGTTATACGACAACTTATTATGTTGTAGCATCGAGTGAAAGTAGTGTTTCATCTGTTTCATCTATAAATTCTTCTGTTGGATATTATAATGGTTCCAGTTTGATTGAAGATGCAATGGGTAAGTTAGTAGAAAGCGGTGGCAAAAATTATTCTTATACACCGTATGATGATGTTGTTACTATGTTTCAAAATGTTCTTGCTCAAGCAATTTCTGTAATGCTTGTAGAGCAGACAAATTATAATTTGGTTTTTGATATTAATAAAGATTTAAAGAAGGAACAATTTAAAGTTATTGATGAAATAAAGTTTAATACAGAAGTAGAGAATAATGTGGAAACAGATGGTAGAAAGTTTAATATTTATATTGGTGGAAATGATTTTACAAATAGTTTAATGGATTTTAATATGGTTTTAACAATTAATATGGATACACATAAAGTTTTAATGACAAGTTTTCCAAGAGATTATTATATACCTGTTAGTGGTTTTGATGGTAGAAGAGATACATTAAGTTTTATGGGAGCACGGGGAGTTGAAACGAATCGTAAGTCTTTAGAAGAATTTTTAGGAATTGATCTTGGATATTTTGTTAAAATTCAAACTCATAGTTTAGTAGGTATTGTTGATGAAATAGGTGGAATAGAATATTGTTCTGATGTAACATTTACGACTACTCATGCCAAAATTTTAGATGATTATGATGATCGTAAGGGTGAGAAAATGTATGTTACAAAAGGGTGTCATCATTTTAATGGAATTGAGACTTTAACAGTTGCACGTGAACGTTTAGCATTTCCTGATGGAGATCGTCAGCGTCAGAGAAATTGTCAACAAATTATCAAAGCAATATTAAAGCAACTTATTAGTGTAAATACGATTACGAATTATAATAATATTTTAAATTCTTTGAATGAATTATATCAAACGAATTTACCAAGAGAGGTTATTACGGATTTAATTAAAGAGACGATTGATGGAGCAAATTGGGAAATTTTAGAACAATCTGTTAATGGTAGTGATAGTGAGAATTATGTTCATTTAACTAATTTAAGAAGTTATGTAATGAATCCTGATATGAATACTGTTCATTTAGCAGTGCAAAAGATAAAAGAAACTTTAGAAATTGAAAATTAGTTTCTTTTTCTTTTCTTGCAAGCAACTTTTTTTCATGGTAATATGTTTCTATTGATGAGAGTTTTGTCATTTTCTAGTATTTTTTACATTTCTTTTTTATATGAGTTTAAGTTTTAAAATGGTATTTTAGGTAGTGGAGGATTTATGGAAATGTGGTTTGAGAAAATTTTTGTTATCTATATTCTGGTTTTTCTATTTCTTTTACTTGGGATTTTTTTTGTTTTATTTATTCTTAAAGTGAGAAAGAATAATAATATTTGGTTAAATCAGCAAATAGAAGAATTTATCTTATCAAAAGATGCTTTAATGGATGAGGCATTATTTTCAAAAGTTATAAAAAATGAGCAGACATTTTCTTCTTTTTTGAATGTTTTAAAACGATATTCAATAGAAGTACAAAAGAAAAAAATTGTTAGTTTAAAACCTTTTTTTCTTGATTCTTTTAGTAAAATTCGTAACCGATCTATTATTTATCAAGTTTTTTTCTTAAGATTTTTGTCTCAATATCCTAATTTGTTAGAAGGAAAAAATAATCCTTTACTTACATATGTTGCAGAGTGTTGTATATCAGATTCTTTTTATCTTGTTGATCAAGCTTTTTTAACTATTAATTGTTTTGGAAATTCAGAATTAGTTCGAAAAACATTATTATTAATGAATCAACACAATATTAATTATCATAGTAAATTAATTACAAATAGTCTTTTGACATTTCATGGTAATGATACTGTTTTTTGTGATAATATTGCTAAGGATATCAAAAAATATAATGCTAATTATCAGGTGGCTTTAATTGATTTTTTAGGAATTAAAAAATTAGACCTTTCAGAACTTATTTTATCTTTATTAGTTGATCAAAAAGAAGATAAGGAAGTGCGTCTTGCTTGTATTCGTTATTTTTCTATAGTTCGTTATAAATATGTAAGGCCTGTTTTATATGATTTTTTAAAGGATGATGTTAATTCGTGGGAATATGCAGCAATTGCTGCAAAGGCACTTATAAATTATCCAGGAAAAGAAACGACTAATCATTTATTAGAAGCGCTTGGTAGTTATAGCTGGTATGTAAGAAATAATGCAGCTAAAAGTATTATAGATATGAATGATAGTGATATTGTAAGGCAGATGTTACGACAAATTAGCGATAAATATGCACATGAGGCGTTGGTATATCAAAAATCGTTAAAGGAAAGGAAGAAATAATATGGCAGATTTCATTAAATATCTTACATATCTTTTGTGTTTTTATTTTATTGTTTCTGTTTTCTTTTCTAGTTTTATTGGAATGATTCAGTTATTACGAGTTTATTTTAAAAAACGTGAATATGTTATTTCATCAGAGATGAAGAAAGATTCTTGTATACCAGTATCTATTATTTTGCCTGTTGTTGAAAGTGAGCAATTGCTTGCTGATAAGTTAAGTTATTTATTAGAATTAGATTATCCAGTTTATGAAGTTGTCATGGTTTATGATGGGGCTGATGAAATGCTTATAAGTCATATTAATAATACCTATTCTTTAGTAGAAATGCATCATCCGATTCGTCAGAAATTAAAAACGTCTTTTGTAAAAGCCGTTTATGAGGGAGATTATAAAAATATTAGTATTACTTTAGTTCATAAAGTAGCTTCTTCTTTTGGAGATGCTATAAATGTTGGGTTTAATTTAGCAAAATATCCTTATGTTTTACCTCTTTGTGATAAGATTGGAATTCAAGTAGATGGAGTAAAAAAGTTGATGTATGCTATGTTTAGTAAACCAAATATGATTGCATGTGGTGGTTTTTCAAATATTTTACCTAGCAATACACTTACAAAAAGACAAAGATTAGAACGATTTAAGAGAAATATTATGGGCTATTCTAAGAAACCTTCTTGGGATAGTAACATTAAAGCTCTTTGGTTACTTAAAAAGGAGATTATTTTTGATTTTGGTGGGTTTAATTCTTATATGAATGATAGCTTTTCTTCTTTTATGAAATTATTTTATGATTATTGTTGGGAAAGAGAATTAGATCAATCTATTATGGTAATTCCAGAGAATGTTGGTATTATTCCTTCCTATTCTTCTTGGTCTTCGTATTTTTTTCAAGGTTATTTTTCTTATAGTAGATTATTCTTTTTTTTCTCTTGTTTCTTTCTTTTTAGTATTGCTTCGTGGTATCATGTTTTCTCGTTTTGGTTTTTTTCTGTTATTTTAGTTGTTTATATTCTTTTTCAACTTCTTTTTCCTGTGTTTCTTTACAAATTATATCAATTGATTCTTTCTTGATTTTAGAGTAGTAAGTTCATAAACATACGTAAACTTTAATATATTTGATTAGGGTGAGGCGTATGTTTTTTAATGATGTTCATACTAGAATTCGATTTGTTTTTTTAGTTGTAGTGATGATTTTTCTTTGTATTATATTACGTGTATTTTATATCCAAGTTTTTCAATACGATAAATTAAGTAATTTAGCAGAATCATTATGGAGTAGGGAACTTCCTATTACTGCAG
>CAJUNF010000003.1:60323-63079 GCA_910587775.1 uncultured Bacilli bacterium
AATAAATGGTGTATAAAGCTTTCCTCCATTAATTGCTGCAGATCGTGGAGAAATTTTAGATCGCAATGGAAAAGTATTAGCAACTAATATTACAACGACTTCTTTGGTTATTATTCCAAATCAAATTGAAAATCCAGAAGAAGTAGCACGTAGTCTTTCTAATATTTTAAATAGTGATTATGAAGATATGTTACGTCATGTGACGAAAAAAACTAGTATAGAAAGAGTGCATCCAGAAGGACGTCAATTATCTTATGAGGTTGCATCTAAGATAGATGAGCTTTCATATGATGGAGTATATTTAGTAAAGGAAAGTAAACGATATTATCCTTATGGGCAGGTATTATCACATGTTTTAGGTTATGTTGGAATTGATAATCAGGGGTTATCTGGGTTAGAACTTTATTATGATAAGTATTTGACTGGAGAAAATGGAGCAATTAAGTATTTTTCTGATGGAAAAGGAAATCGTCTTGAGCTTACAGAGGTGTATGAGGAACCACAAAATGGAATTAATTTAAAGTTAACTATTGATTTAGATATTCAACTTGCAGCAGAACGAGAACTTGATAATGTAATGAGTAAATATACTCCAGAACATGCCCTTATTATGGCTATGAATCCCAAAACAGGAGAGATTTTAGCTATGGCTAGTCGTCCAAGTTTTGATTCAAATGATTATAAATCTTCTTCTATTGAAGTTATTAATCGTAATTTACCAATTTGGATGACTTATGAACCTGGTTCTACATTTAAAATTATGACACTTGCAGCTTCAGTACAAGAAAAAACAGTTAATTTATTTGAGGATGATTATTTTGATGGTGGTTCTATTCAGGTAGAGGGAGCAACGATTCATTGTTGGAAACATGGAGGACATGGAGCTCAAAAATTTTTAAATGTAGTAGAAAATTCTTGTAATCCTGGTTTTGTTGTTATGGGACAAAAACTTGGAACAGAAACGCTTATGAAATATATTAAAGATTTTGGTTTTGGAGCAAAAACTGGAATTGATTTAAATGGAGAGAGTAACGGAATTTTATTTAAACCTGAACGGATGGGTCCTGTTGAACTTGCTACAACAAGTTTTGGGCAAGGTATTAGTGTAACTCCTATTCAACAAGTAACAGCTGTATCTGCAGCAATTAATGGAGGAAAGCTTTATACACCATTTATTGTAGAAAGTATGTTAGAGCCAGAAACTAATTCTGTTATACAGATGAATAGTCCGAAATTTGTAAGACAAGTGATTAGTGAAGAGTCAAGCGCTTTAGTAAGACATGCTTTAGAAAGTGTAGTAGCAAATGGTTCTGGTAGAAATGCCTATATAGAAAATTACCGAGTAGGTGGAAAAACTGGAACTGCGCAAAAGGTTCAAAATGGTGTTTATATGTCAGGAAATTATATTTTATCTTTTATGGGATTTATGCCAGCAGATGATCCAGAAATTGTAGTTTATGTGGCTGTAGATCATCCAGTAGGTGTTACACAATATGGTGGAACAGTTTCTGCGCCAATAGCAAAGAGTGTATTACAAACAGCTATTGATGTACTTTCTTTATCACCAACGAAAGATGGTATGGAAAAAGAATATAATTGGTTGGATCAAAAATATGTTACTTTATCAGATGTTACTGGTAAATCTTTAGAAGAAGCAAAAAAGATTTTAAATGGTTTTAAATTAGAGTATTCTGGAGAAGGAGATACAGTTGTTTATCAAAGTCCAAGTGCAGGATTTTATATAAAAGAGGGTGGCGTTGTTAAACTTTTTCTACATTAATAAAAATTTTGATAATACATATAATAATAGTGTTAAATAGATGTCAAAATTCTAATTATTACAAGATAGTCACTAAAAGTGATGATATAATTGGGTAGAGGTGAGAGTGTGTTAATACTTGCAAAAGCCGCCATGGCAATGATGCTTGGATTTATTTTTTCCATTTTGTGTGCAGTAGTTTTAATTCCTTTTTTAAGAAAATTGCATGTTGGTCAAAGTGTTAGCTTAACACTTGGGGAACGCCATTTAAAAAAAGATGGAGTACCTACGATGGGAGGATTCATTTTTATTCTTCCTGTGTTAGTTTCTCTTATACTTCTTTATTTTAAGGGAAGTATTCAAATTAATCATAATTTAATTATTTTAGTATTTGTTTTTCTTGCATATGCTGTTTTAGGTTTTATTGATGATTTTTTGAAGGTAAAATTTAAAAATAATGCAGGTTTATCAATTCCTACTAAGCTACTTTTTCAAATGGCTATAGCACTTGTTTTTTTCTATATTTTTATGAAAAATGGTGGGGAACCAATTCTTCGTATTACATCACTTGGACTAGTTATTCCAATGGGATGGACTTTTGGTTTATTTATTTTATTTTTACTTGTTGGTACAAGTAACGCTGTTAATATCAGTGATGGATTAGATGGTCTTGCTAGTGGGTTATGTGTAATTGCATTTTTTGCTTTTGGAGTAATTTCTTGGAATACTGGATGGATGGAAGGATATCAAGAAGTAGCTATTTTCTGTTTTATTTTAGTTGGCAGTTTATTAGGATTTTTATTATTTAATTCGCATCCTGCTAAAATATTTATGGGCGATTTAGGAAGTCTTGCTTTAGGTGGAGCTCTTGCTACGATTGCTATTTTAACAAGACATGAACTTTCTTTAGCGCTTGTAGGTGGGGTATTTGTTGTAGAAACGATTTCTAGTTTTGTTCAAATCATTGCTATTCGTAAGTTTCATCGTAAAATTTTTA
>CAJUNF010000004.1:0-21153 GCA_910587775.1 uncultured Bacilli bacterium
ACTCCATGAAATAGGGGCGATTCGTTGGAAAAAAACGTTAATATCCTATCCTTATGTCCTTCAAAAAGAAAATCAAGAAAAATATTTTTTAAATGCTCAACGAGTAAGAAATTTAATTGTTCAAAAAATGAATGCGTTTTTCGAGCGATATGATGCCCTTATTTTGCCTTGTAGTGAAAGAGAGGCCAAATCATTAAATCCAAAAGAAAGTGTTACTACAAGTGATACAATGGTGCTTGAAAATCATATGGCGATTGGTAATTTTGGGGGATTTCCAAGTATTACGATTCCAAATGGTTTTGTAAATGGCTTACCAATTGGAGTTAATTTGACTGCAAAAGTAAAAGATGATGAAAACTTATTACAGATTGCTGCCCGTTTAGAAGAAATGTTAGGATTATGTGGCCAAGTAGCAGGAGGGAAGAAGTAATGTATATACCAACTATTGGAATTGAAATGCACTGTGAGATGAAAAGCTTTTCCAAGGTATTTTCAAAAGCTCGTAATACATACAGTGAAGAAGCTAATATTCATGTTGCTGTAAATGATATTGCATTACCTGGTATTTTACCGACTCTTAACAAAGAGGTTTTGCGAAAATCAATTATGGTTGCATCTATTTTAAACTGTGAAATTCCTGAATATTTTTTCTTTGATCGTAAAAATTATTATTATCCTGATTTACCAAAAGGATATCAAATTACACAAACACATAGTCCAGTTGGAGTAAATGGAACTATTACCATACCTTATCAAGAAGAGGAACTAGATGTTCTAATTCATGATATTCATTTAGAAGAAGATACCGCACAACTAGAGCATATTAAAGATTCTACTTACATCAATTATAATCGTGCAGGAGTTCCATTATTAGAACTTGTAACAGGTCCATGTTTTCATACAAAAGATGAGGTAGTTTCTTTTATCGAATATATAAGACGTGTGTATCAATATGCAGATATTTCTGATGCAGATGTAACAAAAGGTCAAATAAGATGTGATGTAAATATTTCACTTAGTGATTCAGAAAACTTAGGAACCAGAGTAGAAGTGAAAAACGTTAACTCTATTTCTAATGTTGCTGCAGTAATTGATTATGAGATAAAACGTCAGTTAGATTTATTAGAAAGTGGACGAGGAGAAGAAATCGAACAAGAATCTAGAAGATGGGATGAAGAGTCATGTACAACGAAGAGAATGCGTAGCAAAGAAGATGCGATTGATTATCGTTATTTTGTTGAACCAAATATTCCTAAAATCAAAATTGATCCACAGTATGTTTTAGAAATAAAAAAAAGTATTCCTGTTTTACCACTAGAACGTTTAAGAACCTATTTAAATGATTATGGATTAACTAGAGTAGATGCAAATACACTATTAAAAGAAAAAGCAATTAGTGATTATTTTAATCAATGTGTAACATTGGGAATCGAACCAAAGATTGCTATGAACTGGATTACAGTAACGATAATGGGCTTTTTAAATAAAGAAGGAAAGAACATTTCTAATATTTCTTTCCTTCCAGAAGATTTAAAATATGTTATTGATAAGATTAAAGATGGAAGTATTTCATCAAAACAGGCCAAAGAAGCTGTGCTTGCCTCTTTAGAACAAAATAAAAAACCACAAGAATTTATGAAAGAGGAAAATACTCAAATTTCTGATGAAGCAAAATTAACGGAGATTATTGAAAGTATTTTAGAGAAAAATACAAGTCAAGTAGAAGCTTATCATAGTGGAAAAACAAATTTATTTCAGTTTTTTGTGGGTCAAGTTATGAAAGAAACAAAAGGATTAGCTAACCCTGTTAAAACAAGAGAAATTTTAGAAAAGAAATTGCAATCATAAGAAAATGATTGCTTTTTTTCTTACTTTTCTTATGCTATAATGAAATGGAATAGTAAGAAGGGTTTTTATGTTTGGAAAAATACAATTTATTAGTGATAATGTAGCTCATGTTTTACATGGTGAAAAAATGATAGAAGAACATGATTTAATGAATGTTCATGTAGTGTTTGAAAGTATGAATCAACGAATTTTGGGAGAAATTACAGAGATTAATCCAGAATATTATATTATTCGTTTTTTGGGCGAATTTGTGGAATCTAGATATTTAAATGGTGTTATACGTAAACCACTTCTTTCAAGTAAGTTACGTTTGATTACACCAGAAGAATTAAAAATTCTGGTAGGTAGTGAATCAGATAGTTCTTTTTTACTTGGTAAAAGTGCTATTTATACAGAATCTAATATTGTTCCTCAGATTAATGACTTTTTTTCTAATCACTTTGCAATTTTTGGAAATACTGGTAGTGGAAAGTCTTGTGGTGTCGCAAGAATAATTCAAAATGTGTTTCAAAATACAAAATCATTATCTTATCATGCAAACCTTTTTTTGTTTGATTCTTTTGGAGAATATAAAAATGCATTTAAGACTATTAGTCAATTTGGTGATCATTATCAATATAAATTTATTACAACGAATCCTGTTGATGCAGAAGATGTATTGCTTCAAATTCCAGTTAATTTATTAAAAATGGATGATTGGGCGTTATTATTACAAGCTAGTAGTCATAGTCAACTACCTATTATTGAACGTACCCTTCGTCTAGCTAAAATATTTTCTCAAAAAAATGCAGAAGCAGAAGAATATAAAAATCATTTAATAGCGAAAGCTTTACTTGCAGTATTATTTAGTAATCAAACAACAGCTAGTAAGAAAAATGAAATTTTTACGATTATTGAGGTATGTCATACAGTCGATTTTAATTTTGATGCACGAATCTCTGGTCTTGGTTATTCTAGAAGTTTTTCTGAATGTTTTGAAATAGATTCTAATGGATATTTTGGGGAAAGTGTTTTAATTACAGATTATATTTTAAAACATGTTAATGATGATTTAGAAGAAATGAAAGAACCAACAGAATATTCTTTTAGTATTTTAGATTTTGAAAGAGCACTTGATTTTACTTTAATTAGTGAAGGATTTCAAAATAATTCTCATGTTTATGATGATGCTATTATATTAAAGGTTCGTTTGGCAAGTATTTTAAATACAAAGGTTAGTAATTATTTTGTTAATGTTGGATATATCAAAATTGGAGATTTTGTTCAAAATTTAATTATGAATCGTCGTAAGAAGGCACAAATTATTAATATTAATTTAGAAGATGTAGATGATGTTTATGCTAAAGTTATTGTAAAGGTGTTATGTCGTATTTTATTTGATTTTAGTAAGAGTTTATTAGATCGTGCTAGTATGCCTTTTCATTTAATCTTAGAAGAAGCGCATCGATATATTCAAAAAGATAGTGATACTTTCTTGCTTGGATATAATATATTTGATCGAATTGCTAAAGAAGGAAGAAAATATGGAACTATGTTGGGTGTTATTTCTCAAAGACCTGTTGAAATTAGCGATACCGTTATAGCTCAAATGTCTAATTTTTTGATTTTTAAAATGACACATCCAAAGGATATTAAATATATTGAAGAGATGATTCCTAATATTTCAGCGGATATTATAGCAAAACAGAAAGTGTTACAACCTGGTACATGTGTAGCTTTTGGTAGTGCTTTTAAAATTCCGATGATTGTGAAACTTGATTTACCAAATCCTCTACCTTATTCTTCTAATTGTAATGTAGCTCTTGTTTGGAATGCTTATAAGAATAAAGTTAGTTAGTTTTTTAGAAAGGAAGTGAATTTATGAAGAAAAAAGATATTTTAATTAAAGTACTTCCTTTGGTGATAATACTATGTCTGATTCTTATTTTCTTTGGAATAAAGATATATCAAAAAAGTCATGCTAAAATAGAAGTACATTATAAGGATTCTTTAACTGCAGAAGTTGGTACTAAAGCAAATTTAACTGATTATATTATTTCTTTAAATGGACAGATGCCTAATGAACAGCTAATTGATACTTCTTCACTTGGACAGAAGAGGATTAGTTTTTCTTATTTAAACGATGATGGTTATGTAGTTGATACTTCTGTTGTTATTGAGGTGGTAGATACTACAAAACCTATGGTATGGCTTGGGAGTAGTTATACTGTAAATGTAGGTAGTGATGATAGTTTTGTAAAAAAGATTATGTGTGCTGATAATTATGATGAAAGTCCAGAATGTAAATTAGTTGGAGATTATGATTTAAATACAGTTGGGACATATCCTGTTATTTTGGAGGCAACAGATTCTTCTTCTAATCAACTTCGTCATGAGTTCGAATTAAAAGTAGTTGAACCAAAAAAGGGCTCTACTACAACACCTACAAAAACTATTTTTCATGATGCTTTAAATATTTATAAAAATGAAAATACCCAATTGGGTTTGGATATTTCTTTTTGGCAAGGCGATGTTGATTATCATGTTTTAAAGGAAAATGGCGTAGAATTTGTGTTTCTTCGTGTTGGAACTACAAATGGTATTAATGGAGATTATATTTTAGATAAAAAGTTTGAACAAAATATAAGCCGAGCTACAGAAGCAGGAATTCCTGTTGGTATCTATTTTTATTCTTATGCGAATAGTGAGGAAAAAGCAAGGGAAGATGCTAGATGGGTATTAGAACAAATTAAAGATAAAAACGTAACTCTTCCAATTGCATTTGATTGGGAAAATTGGAGTTTTTATAATGAATTTCATTTAAGTTTAATGGGGCTTTCTAATATGGCGAATGGATTTATTGATGAGATTAAAAAAGCTGGATATGAAGGAATGTTATATAGTAGCAAATCTTATTTAGAGAAAGTATGGCCAGAGCACAATCATAAAGTGTGGCTTGCTCATTATACAAATCAGACGAATTATCAAGGAGATTATGAGTACTGGCAAATGTGTAGTGATGGTGTAATACCTGGAATTAATGGGTTTGTGGATATTAATATCCGTTATAAAAAATCTTGAGAATTCTTTTGTTTGATGTTATAATTAAATTACCAAAAGATAGTCAGTTTTACATAAAACCGTCTATGGTGATAATTGGGAATCAGAACTCTATATGGTGTGAAAACTAATCCATTAAGTGAATTAGGATCCTAAAGTATAGATGAGATGCCCACCTGCGAGTGAGCGGGCTTTTATCACAAATTGACTTCTTTTGGTTTTTTTATGTATTTTGAGGTGATATGATGTTTGACCGATTAATAACTGTAATTGGAAAAGATAAATTTGACTTTTTAAGGAAATGCCGCATTTTAATTATTGGTGTTGGTGGAGTAGGCGGTTATGCTTTGGAAGCTTTAGTAAGAAGTGGTGTAGAAAATATTTCTATTGCTGATTATGATATTATTGAACTATCTAATATAAATCGCCAGATAATATCTTTAAAATCAAATGTGGGGTGTATGAAAGTAGAAGAAGCTAAAAAAAGAGCTAATTCTATTTGTCCGAATTGTAATGTTGAAGTTTTACCAAAACGTTTAAGTGAAGAAGATTTATTTCTTTTAAATTCTTATGATTATATATTAGATGCTTGTGATGATGTGTCTTTTAAAGTTTTATTAATTAAATATTGTTATCGAAATAATATAAAATTAATTAGTTGTATGGGAACTGGAAATCGGCTTCATCCAGAAAAACTTCAAATAACGCTTTTGAAAAAAACAGAAAATGATCCCTTAGCAAAAAAGATACGCACGATTTTAAGAAAAGAGGATCCTAAACTATTAAATGTATCCGTAGTTTGGAGTAGTGAGTGTCCAGTTTCTTCAAGACTTATAGGAACTATGTGTTCTGTTCCTATGAGTGCAGGGAGTTTGATGGCTAGTTTTGTAGTGCAAGATGTGTTAAAGAAATAAAAAATGAGATGTTAAAAAATCTCATTTTTGTCTTTTTCAGGCTGTTCATATAAAACTTTAGGATCTTCATCTAATAGTACGATATTGTATATGCTTTCTAATAAGCTATTTTTTATTTTCCATTTTTTTAGGATGGATGGTATAACTTGCAAGTTTGTATATCCTTCTACTGTAGTATTTTTTAGATATTCTTCTAATTCTTGTTTAGATGTTTTGTTACCAATTTTAAAACCTAGTGTAAAATTACGACTATTTTTGCTACTTGAGGTCATTAGTAAGTCTCCAATTCCTCCATAGCTAAATATTGTTTTATGACATCCAAATGCTTTTAAAATGATTTTATTAACTTCTTCTACCATTTTAGTAATATATCCATAATAAACTCCATCTGTTACTTTTAGACCATTTAGAATGCCACTTCCAATTGCATAAATGTTTTTTAATATAGAGCAAAGTTCTAAACCATGTAAATCATCAATGAAGTGATATTCAAAAGAATCATCTAAAATACGTTCTAATTTTTTGAATCCTATTTTATTACTTCCAGCAAAAGTTAAATAATTTGGTCCATCTACAATTAAATCTGAAGCAAAGGTTGGACCTGCAAAGAATGTGTAAGAATTACATTTTAAAAATTTTCTTGTGTAATCTGAAAAAAATTCACATTTTTCTAGATCCATTCCTTTTGTCCCAACAAAAATAGGGGTGTTTTTTTTATAATAAGGTTTTATATTAGCTAATGTATCTTTAAAAAATTTACTACCTACTAAGATAAAAATGACAGAAGCATCTTCTAGGATTTCTTCAAAATTATTTGATAAAAATACATTACTTTCATATTTTATTTTTTTAGATAAAAACTCAAATTTTCTTGATTTATTAAATTTTTCTATCAATTCATCTTGTTCTGTCCATAGATAAATATCATTGTCTTTTCTTTTTTGAAATTGATAGGTTAGGGCAGTACTATAAAGTCCTGTTCCAAGTATTGCTATTTTCATTTTATTCACCTTTTGTTTCTTTCCATATATGATTTAAGTTGTTTTCATATTTGTTATTTTTTTGTTGATAGTATTTTTTCCCTTTTAAATTATTTGGCAGGTAGGTTTGTGAAACATACGAGTTTGGATAATTATGAGGATAGAGGTATTTTGGACTATTTGTTTTGATATGATCTGGTATGTTACCTATATTTCCTTTTCGGATGTCATTTATTGCCTCATCGAGAGCAATATGCCCACTATTACTTTTGGGAGAAAGGGCCATTTCTGTGACAATTACTCCAAGTGGAATTCGTGCTTCTGGTAAACCGATTAATTCAGATGCATGAATCGCTGCCATAACTTTAGGTCCAATAGCTGGATTAGCAAGGCCAATATCCTCGTATGCAATAACGCTCATTCTTCTATAAATGCTATCTAAATCGCCCACTTCAATTAATCTTGCTAAATAATGAAGAGAGGCATCTACATCACTTCCACGAATTGATTTTTGAAAAGCAGATAAGACGTCATAGTGTCCATCTTCATTTTTATCATGAAAAAATACAGGCTTTGCTTCTATATTTTTAACAGTTTCTAAAGATACTTTTTGGTCTTTTGTTGAGTAATATGATACTTCTAATAAATTTAAGGCACTTCTAAAATCACCAGAGGATGCAAAAGAAATATAATCTAAAGCATCTTCACTAATTTCAATGTTATTTAAGTAATTACAAGCGTTTTTTAAACCACCTTTAATTTCTTCTTGTGTTAATTCATGAAGTTCAAAAATTTGAACACGACTACGAATCGCAAGATTTATTTTATGATAGGGATTAGAGGTTGTTAAGCCGATTAAAATAATTAATCCAGATTCTAAGTGAGGTAATAAAATATCTTGTTTGTCTTTATTCATTCTATGAATTTCATCTATCACAAGTATTAATTCGCCATACATTTTAGCTTCTTCAATGACAATGTCAAAATCTTGTTTGTTGTTTATTGTTGCGTTTAAAAAGCGATGAGGTAGTTTAAGCTCTTCTACAATAGCATTTGCAATAGATGTTTTTCCAATACCAGGCTTTCCATATAAAATAATGGAAAACATTTTTTTATTTTTTACTAAGTTTGATAAAATCTTGTCTTCACCAATAATATGTTTTTGACCAATAATATCTTTTAATGCTTTTGGCCTTATTTTATTTGCTAATAAATCCAAAGAAATCACCTTGTTTCATTATATCATATCAATTGGTTTGACGAAAGTTATCTCTTTATCTTATAATAGCTTTGAGAGTAGGATGTATTATGAATCATGAGCATGTTGTATTAGAAAATTTTATGGAATCTTATTTAAATTATTTACAATTTGAACGTAAACTTTCTTTTAATTCGTTAGAGTCTTATCGATATAATTTAAAAGCCTTTTGTGCGTTCTTAAATTATAAGCAAATGGAGTCTTTTTACTGTCAAAGAAAGGATATCGAAGCATTTTTACTATATTCAAAAGAAAAAAGTGTTACTACAAGATCTCATTATTTAACTTGTCTTCGTTCTTATTATCAATTTTTGATGGAAGAGGGGATTGTTTATCAAGGAAAGAAAATTGAAAGTAATCCATGTGATTTAATTCCTTTGCCAACTACTCCTAAGAAGATTCCCCAGTATTTAACTATAGATGAGGTGGATCGATTATTAGATGTGCAATTTTCTACTCCTTATGATTACCGAAATAAGGCAATGTTAGAACTTTTATATGCAACGGGAATGAGAGTTAGTGAGTTAACTCATTTAAAAATACAAGATATTGATTTTGATGAGGATTTTGTTCACGTTCAAGGAAAAGGGGATAAAGAACGAATTATTCCAATGAATGATACAGCAAAAAGATTTTTGCTTTGTTATATTAGAGAATATCGGCCTTTACTTCTTGGAGAGAAATCTTCAGAATATTTATTTATAAATAATCGTAAAACTAGGATTTCACGACAAGGTTTTTTTAAAATGATCAAGTCACTATGTACTTTAAATGGTATAGAAAAAGATGTTCATCCTCATATTTTAAGACATTCTTTTGCAACTCATTTGTTAAATAATGGTGCAAACTTGCGTGTTGTTCAGGAATTACTTGGTCATAGCGATATATCTACTACACAAATTTATACGCATATAAGCGATGAAAAGAAAAAGAGAGACTATGAGTTTCACCCACGTAATAAAAAAGAAGAGAATTAACATCATTCTCTTCTTATACTCATAATAATTAACGACTTTGTTCGTTATTTTTGTTATTAGATCTATTAGAATTTTTATTGTTATTATTGTTTTGATTATTAGATCTTTTTGAGTTATTATTACGAGAATTTTGTTTTTGATTATTATTTTGTCTACTCATTTTCTTTTACCTCCCACTATTATTATGTGAGGATTTCATTTCTTCATTCAAAAAAGATTTATAATTTTGTGGTAATAATTGGTTATAAAGCTATTTAAGATTCATAAAATTTAATGGTGATATCATGGAAATTTTGGGACCTTTTTTGGTAACGACTATAGCAGGACTTTCTACAGTTATTGGATCTTTTGTAATATTTCTTCGCTGGAAAGAGGAAAATGTTAATCGATTTATAAGTTTCTGTTTAAGTTTATCTTTATCCATTATGATTGGTTTATCGGTTACAGAATTGATACCTGAATCAACGTTTGTTATTATTACAAATTATAAATTAGCTCAAGGTATATTTTTTTGTTTTATTTCTTTTTTAATCGGTGTTTTTTTAATATTTTGGTTAAATAAAAAAATGAATTGTGAGATGGAAAAACAAGATTTATATAAATTGGGTATTTTATCTATGTTAGCTCTTATATTGCATAATATCCCTGAAGGAATAGCAACGTTTATGAGTAGTTATAAGGATATGAGTTTGGGTATTAAACTAGCGGTTGCAATCACCTTACATAATATACCAGAAGGTATTACAATTGCTGTACCAATTTATTATGCTACTAAAAACAAAAAAGAGGCAATTTTAAAAACTTTGTTATCTGGTCTTACAGAACCACTTGGAGCATTGCTAGCTTATGTATTTTTATCTCGATATATAACAGATTCATTTATTGCAATTGTTCTTTTGCTTGTTGCTGGTATTATGATTACTCTTTCTATTCAAAAACTTTTTCCAGAAGCTTTAAAATATAAAGAAAATAAATTCATTATATTAGGATTGGGAGTAGGGGTATTTCTTATTTTAATAAATCATATTTTACTCTAATTAGTAATAGATAACTAATACTTGCAAATTATCCTTTTTTTTGCTATCATAGTGCGCAAAAAGTGGTGGTTAGTATGTTTTATCCTTTAAATCGAGATTTAAGAAAAGTATTTTTTGAATTACATTTTCTTAGGTTTTTTTGTATATTATATTTTGGCTTATATCTTTTATTTGTTTATCTTTTAAAATTCAATTATGTATGGGCTATGACTATTCCGTTTGTAATTACAGTATTTTTAATGGGTTTCTATATTTTCTGCTGTAAGCGTAAGTTAAAAACATCTTTGAATCATCTTTGGCTTTCTGAAACAGAAGTAAAGATAGAGAAGGTGAGTAGGGTTTTAGAGGAACATGGCTTTTCTTCTAATAATGAAAAATTAGCATTACTAATGGATTATTATAAAAATAAAATAAAAAATACGACTATTTTTAGTGATATATTTAGTTTTATTGTGGTTGGGTTATTTCTATTTTTACCAATGCTTATTAATTCAAAAGTAATTGATTCATATCTTTTTACTCAAATGCTTTCTTGCGTTGGAATCTTATTTTTAATTTATTTGGGATATTTGCTGTTTAAAAAAATATGGAATTTCAGTATTACTGATATTTTTAACGGACAAGCATTTGTTCGTGAAAGTTATGAAATCTTATTTTATATTTATTGTAGAAAAATGAATGAAATTACTTTTGATAAGAAAAACCTAAAAAAGGTAGCTTATGAATTAAAGAGAAGTAACTAAATTCTTTTTTTAATTCAGTTATTAGTTAACATAAGATATATCAATTTAAATAAAGAAGGAGAGGAAAAATGATTAATTCAATTATGATTGGTTTTCTTGCTTATGAAGTTATTTCACTTCGCAAGAAAGTAGATAGAAATGAAAAAATAGTCGGTAATTTGAAAATATCCGACTTAGATGAAGAGTTTTGGGAAGATTGAATCCAGGCAACAAAGTTGCTAGAAATCAATCTTCTTTTATTATGCTTGTTGGGTAAGGCTTTCTTGTGTCTGTTCTATATAAAAGATAGTCTATGCTTGTTTTATAAAAATCTGCTAATTTATATATATTTTCTAATGTTATTATGTTTTCTCCTGTTTCATATCTTGAATATTGCGCTTGAGTTATATTTAATATTTTCGCTATGTCTTTTTGATATAAATCTCTATCTTCCCTGATTTCTTTTAATCTGTTAAAAATCATATATATCCCTTCTTTAAAATATTTTATCTTATATACGTTTTGCGTATTGACATATATGCGTAATACGTATATAATTAACTTAAATATACGTTATATGTATATGTTCTATTTAGAACTAGAAAGGTTTTTATGATTACTTTATATGAAGCTTATGAAATGTATGATAATCATTGTTTAGCAAATTATTATCATAATAATCGCATTTATACTGTAAAAGAAAAGTAGGGGGTCTAGGTGGAACAAATAAGTGAAAGAAGATTAAAAAGACTTCAAAACTTATTAACTGTAAAAATAAATAACGTTCAATTAAGTGATCAAGAAATAATTTTTCTTTGTTCGATATTAAAACGTGAATATTCAGATTTGTATATGAAAATGCAAAATACATATTCAGAATTGAGTTTTAGTCGTCGACAAGCTAGAGATGAAATGATTATTTGCTTAAAGCTTTTAACGTTAGTAGAAAGGAGTAATCGAAAATGGATATTAGAGCTGAACTTGTCACAAGAAAAAGCAAAAATGGATATGAATATCAATGCTTAGAATTGTATTTAACTGATACATATGTTAAAACAGTTTTTCTAGACAAAGCAGAAATTGAATTACTTGAACTTTCTAGATAAATAAAGCTAGCATTTATAATTTTGGCTACTAATTAAAATTAAAATAAAAAAGGGGGTTAATTTATGGAAGGAAGTACTCAAACTGGTATGACGGCATTTGTATCTAGCATTACTGGTGCAGTTACCGGAGAAGTTACTTTGACTACTGTTGCTACTACGGTGGGGGTTATTATTGCAGCTGGAATTGTTTCAGTATTTGCTTGGAAATTCGCGCGTAAAGGTTATCGCTTTGTTGTTAATGCCTTATCTGGCCGTAGCGGAAAACTTTAGTAGTAGAGAGGCTTGTCCTCTCTTTATTAATATTTGAAAGGAATAAATATGTTAGAAAAAGTTATACAAATAATTATTATATTTTTTGTTTATAAAATGATAAATAAAGTATTGAATTTTATTTGGAAATTAATATGTAAATTATTTAAATGGATAAGAATAGGGGTGTTTTTTAAATGAATGAGGCAATGTTATGTGTTTTTGAAATTATCAAAAATGTACTTCCATATGATCTTGCTTGGCGCTTTGGAATTAAAGCATATCGTTATGTTGTAGACGCGTTTACAGGACGTGATCCAAGGTTATGAGAGATTATTTAACAAAAAAGTTTAATTTTGTAGACGGTATTAATGCTCAAGTTTGGAAAATTAAAAATCGTATTCCAGGTGAGATGACTACTACTGGTATTACTATTTTTTGTGGTCCGCAAGGTTCTGGAAAATCTCTTAGCATGATTCATGTATTAAAGTTGATTTTGAAAGACTATCCAAAAGCGATTGTTGTTACCAATATTGATTTTAATTTTGATGTTCCAAATGAGGTTAGAAAATATCAAGGTTTTGAGGATTTTAAAATTGAAAATGGTGTCTATGGTGTTATTTATGTTTTAGACGAAATTCATTTGATTTTGAATTCTCTAGAAAGCAAGGGAATTCCGCTTTCAATTATTGTTGAGTTATCTCAGCAACGAAAACAACGAAAACTTATTCTTGGTACGTCTCAAGTTTATTCGCGAATGGCAAAGCCACTTCGAGAACAAATCAAAAATGTTATTATTTGCAAAAATTTCTTCTCTTTATTTCAATTTAATTATTTGATTAATGCTTTTGAAACAGAAGAGGGGAGCGATGGAAAATTGAAATATAGTAAATTAAAGACTAGTTTCTTTTTTCATAGAAAGGAAGATTATACGAATTATGACACTTATAAAAAAATGGATACCTATGTTGGTATTAATAATAACACTAGTTCTTACAATTAGTACAGTTAATGCTCAAAGTTATACTTCTAATGATGAAACTATTATAAGTACTCAGTATCATGAACTTTTTAACAATTACTTTAGCGGTGCTAATAGCTATTTGTATTTCCCTTATACTTGCCGGGTTAATAATTATGATCGAGTTTGTTATTTTGGAATTGATAGTGAAGGTAATTATTTGAAAGTTGAATATGTTTCTAGTGGTAATTCTTATTCTACTAGAATTCGAGATGGGATTGATCAAAATTTTAGTGTAAGTGGGTCTAATATCGTTAGAAAGGAAGTAAACAATCTTGAAATTATTAAATATTTACAAATATTTTTCTTAATTTTAGCAGTTTTGTTTGCGATATTTTAATTATGAAAAAAAAGGGGTTTTTAATACTATTTATAATCGGATTCATGTTTATGATTCAAAGTGTTAGTGCTGATGTTAACAAATTTGCTTATGTAAATGAGTTTAAGTATGAAAATGGCTCTGTTGCTACTAATAAAAATACTTATTATGGTAAAGAATATGTTCCTAATGGGCACCCTAATACTGTAGACGCATTTTCTTTGTATACTGATGATTTTTCAGTTGTTTCTAATTCTGTTTCTTTGACCATGTCTGGCTATTTTCAATTTTCATATCTTTATGATTATAATATTAAATGTTCGCATCTTCATACTGACGAAATTGGTGTTACTTGGTGTACTGAATATGACGCGCTTTCTACACATGGTCTTTCATTTCAAATTCAACTTATGTTTGATAATAATCTTACTTCTAGTTTTTGTGATATTAATATGATTTCGAAAGACGGTTTCTTTACTTTTACTTGTCCTGTTTTACAAGGTGCAAAGAAAGTTGAAAGGATTATTTTTCGAACACTTGGTAGCAATCTTCCATTTTCGAATATTCCAACTGTCTTTTTAGGAGTTCGTCGAGATGTAATTTTTTTAGTTTCTGAAACGTCTTCTGTTACTGGAGCTATTAAAGATCAAACAGATCAACAACATAGAGATAGTCAAGAACAATTAGAAGAGTCAAAAAAACAGACTGATGCTATTACGTCTGAAAGCGAAGATGTAGAAAGTAGTTCATGTGGACTTATTTGCAAAATTGGTGGTGTTTTTAAAACTTTAGTTGAATTGCCTGGTAAATTAATTTCTTTACTTATTGATGCGTTAAAGTCTTTGTTTATTCCTAAAGATATGAGTTTTATTAATAATTTTATGGAGTCTATTGAGAATAAGCTTGGGTTTATAGCTTCTATTCCTATGTCTGTGATCCGATTCACTCTTAATTTAGCTACGGCTTCTTGGGAAGATTTTACTTCTATTACTTTCCCGTCAATTTCGATTTTTGGATATAATTTTTGGCAAAGTCAAGAAATTGATTTAACGGATGCTATTAATATTTTTAAACCATTTAAATATTTTACAGATATTGTTTGTGTAACGTTATTTTGTAGTACATTACTTAAGTGGTATGAACGATTTAGTGGGGGTGATTCACATTGATTTTAGAGGGGTTATTTGGTTTGATTTCTGGTGTTATTAATTTAATTCCGTTCGAGTTACCCCAAGCACCAGAAAAGGTTACTACTGTGCTTGATATGATCTTTGATGGTATTACAAGTAGCTTTGGTTTAATTGATATGTTTATTGATTTAAAGTTTTGGATCGCTTGTGGAATTACTTTAACTATTATTTATAATATAAAACATATTTGGAACACGTTTATTTTTATTATTAACTTGATTCCGACAGTAAACGTAAGTTATTGGAATTGATCTTTACCTGGGTACGCGCGTCTTTGGCTAGCCATGCGAGCGAAACCAGGAAGACAAGCGTTAGCGCGTTCAGGGGGAACAGTTGAGCTAGTATAAATTGCATAGGGCTACGTCTAATATGCAATTTATATGTAATTTATGTAATTTACATAAAACTATTACATAATATCAATTTAACTTATGTAATTCGTGTAATTTTTGAAAGAGAGTGTGATTTAACATGGATAACAAAAGATTTTATAATTTTACTTTAGTGATATATGAAGACGACGAAAATTATGCAACGCAAAGTTTTAACTTAGCACAAGAAAAAAGTGCGATCTGGTGTCGACACGATGAAGATGTGAACGAAGAGAGTGGGGAACTTAAGAAAGTTCATTTACATTATGTATTAAAATTGAAAACTGCTTGTACTGTTAGTGCATTAGCAAAGCGCATAGGTGTTAAAGAAAATATGATTGAACCGGTGAAGAAAAGTTTGAACGGTTGTTTGAAATATTTAATTCATTTTGATAATGATGATAAATATAGATATGAAGTAAAAGATGTTAAAAGTAATGATGATAAACTATTACGTAGATTTGAAGAACTTGTTACAAAAGAAATGTCAGAAGAAGAACAAGTTGAAGATATTGAAGCGTATTTAGATCAAACAAATGATTATATTGATTTACGTGTGTTTGGTAAATATGTTAGAAAAATCAATCGTTGGGCTACATTTAGACGTAATTTTAGTTATTTTAGATCTGTTATTGATAGTCATAATGCAAAAATATCTGCAATGCGATACGGATCATTAAATGATTATTATGAAACTGTAAGTAATCAAAAAGATTATTATTAGTTAACATAAGATATATTATGTTAAATTAAACGTATGTTTAAAATTACTTAATAAATTATGATAAATTCTATTTGTTTTGTTTATATTTTAATTATTATCAATTAATTATATAGTTATGAAATTAACATTGTATTTATATAATAATTATATTAAGATTTGAAATCTTATATTAAATTAATTATTTTAAATTTAATGAAAAATTATTTTGGTTTATCATATGTATTATTTTGCATTTAAATGAACAACTATATGTTTTAAGATATTTCGTTGCAAATTAGAGTCATATATTATTTTCATTACCTATCGTTAAAATATTATAAGAGGGGATTTAACTTTTTAAAAATAAAAAGAAAAGTTTTTTATACTTTTCTAGATTGAATTTCTGCAATTTTCTCAAAAACTTCCGCAGCATTACTTTCATTTATTTCTGTGTAATTTAATTCTTTTAGTGCTTGAATTTTAATAGTATTTAATTGTTGAGTTCTACTTAATTTTTCTTCATTTTTTTGTTCAATTTCTTGTACAAAGCGGCGATGGCTTTCTGCGAGTTTACTACGACTTGCTCCCCCATTATTATAAAGAGTTAAAGCAGAGTATAAGATTCCTTCAAAAATAAATTGTTTGTCTTCATGAAATTTATATTCTTCAGGATCAGTAAATCCTGTTGTTTTTGACATATATCCAAAGATATATTTTATTTCAGGAACGTTATCAATTGACTGTAGCATATGATATAAATAAAGAATTGCATAATGATTTTCATCACGTTTATTTTCATCAAGTAGTTTCTCTTTTAATAAGTATGTTATATCTGCAAGTAAGGTTTGATCTTCTTTATTTAAGCCTTTTAAGTCAAAATAACTATCTAAATCAGATGTGGTTTTTACACCTTGATTTAAACGATTTTCTACATTCATTAAATAGTCTGTAGTAACTTTAATACCAGCAATTGTTGATTCTCCCCCATCATCGATATCTAAAAGTTTAAACAATAATAGTTTCTTTTCTTTTGGCCATTTATTTAAGTCATCTAATTCTAAATAATTATAGACCATTTGTCTAGAAACTCCTAAATATTTTGCTAAACGAACTTTTGAAATACCTAATTCTTGTAATAGTTCATTTAATATTTTCATGATATCCCTACCCTCTATTATTTACACTTTTATTATAACATTTAACAGTTACATGTCAAGTGTAAAGGAGTGTAAAAAAATTTTATATAATAAAAGATACCATTTACAGGTACCATAATTTTTTTCCATCTTTTTTGATTTCTTTAATAATTCCACTTCCTATGCACTCTTCTCCTAGATATAAAACACAGAATTGTCCAGGAGTAACAGCTTTTGCCCCATTTCTATAAATAACTCTCATTTCATTGTTTTCGAGATATTCAATTTGAACTTCAATGTCTTCGCCGCGATAGCGGAATTTAGCTGTACAGAAGGTAGGATGAGTAGAACTAATGAGATTTACATTTTCTAAAATACATTCATCACTCATAAGATAAGTATTAGTGTCTCCAAATGCAATGTATAAAATATTTTTTTCAATGTCTTTGCCACAAACATAGTGTCGTTCATTAAATCCAGAAATTCCAGTATTTCTTCTTTGTCCTATTGTATAGTTCATAAGACCATTGTGTCTTCCTATTATTTCTAATGTTTCTACGTTTAAAATATCCCCAGGATTTGGCTTTAGATAGTTTTGGACAAATTCTTGGTAGTGTCTTTCTCCAATAAAACAAATACCCGTAGAGTCCTTTTTTTTCGCTACATTTAATTTTTGTTCTTCAGCAATTTTTCTTACTTCAGGTTTTGTAATATTACCTATTGGAAATAAAACATCTTTTAATTGATCTGGTGTTAATTGTGCTAAAAAGTAAGTTTGATCTTTATTAATGTCGACCCCTCTTAATAAACGTCCATTTTCTAATCTTGCATAATGTCCAGTCGCAATTTTATTCGCTCCAAGTTTTTTTGCTTCTTTTTTAAATAAATCAAATTTGATATATTTGTTACATAGTAAATCAGGATTTGGGGTTCTTCCTTTTTTTAATTCTTCTAAAAAGTAAGTAAAAACATAATCCCAGTATTCTTTGATAAAATCAACACGATGTAATGGTATATTTAACATTTGACATAACTCTAAGGCGTCATTATAGTCTTGTTCTTGAGGACAAATGTTGTTATTCAAAGTTGGGTTTCCATTGATGTCATTATTTAAAGTTGCATCCCAATTACGCATAAAAAGACCTTCAACATCGTATCCTTCTTCTTTTAGTAAATATGCAGATACTGCGCTATCTACTCCACCTGATATTCCTACAATTACTTTTTCCATTTTTGTCACCTAGTTGATATTATAACAAATCTATTTTCTAATTACTAGTTTAGTAAAAAGCTAAGCGTTTTTATTAATTTTATTCCTAGAAAATCTAAAAATAAATCATATATAAATATTATTATAATTAAAATTAGGCATCCGAGTGCTAGGTTTACTAAAAGATCTTTCTTATTCTCCTTATATATAATCCATGAAATTATTGCCTTAGTAATAGATATAATTTTATTAAAAAAGAAGTTGTATATTAATAAAAATGGTATTTTAGTTAAGATGAAAAAGACGATTACATATACAAATCCTTTTAATCCGAATAATATGGAAAAAATACTGCTACAAAATCCTATGGATAATCCTTCATAAAATAAGTAAGCTATTGCTAATGGAATTCCAAGGCCAATGAATGATAAAACAAATAATAAAGCTAAAATTGTAAAATGAGGTATAGTAAAATGAATTGATTGCTCTTTTATATTTAGAGCATAGTTTGAAATTGTGTTCGTCATGGTGTGTTTGGCTATATTACCAAAGTAAATTCCTATTAAGATACCACATATCAATATAATTGCTAAAAATAGTACTGTGTTCTTCTGTTTTTTTAATTGCATAGATATTTTTTTCATTTCTTCACCAGTAAATTATATTTACAACAATTTAAATTTATGATATCTTAAATAGGAAATAAAAAGTCGAAAACAAGAGGTGAAAACATGAGTAAAAAGGCTAGAAAAGTTGCAGCATGGATTATGGTTCTATTGATGGTTGGCAGTGTTGTAGCTACGGTTGTAAGTTATGCTTTAGCATAAAAAAATACAGAGTTTCTGTATTTTTTTTATAGAAATAATTTAGGAATTAAGTAAATTGCTAAAAAAGTAAAAATTAAAATTAATATAGTAAATAGATGATTGTAATGATTTGATTTTATCTCTCTTAATTCGCCGAATACTTGATATAAATTGATTAAGTAAAGCACAATGGCATAGATTATTAAAATAAAAGCTAATTTGTATGAGAATATCGTTAATATGACTCCAAATACGCAAAGAATAGTTGGTTCTAGAACGCTAATTGCAATTGAAGATAAAACGTTTTTAAAAGATAATTTAATATTACTAATTTTTTCAAATCCTAGATCAAATATGATAGCTAATAAAATATAGCTTAAAAATACTCCTAGTGCAACACAAATTAAAATTTTAAAATAACTTATGTTCCAAATTTGATAATTATATGCTGAATAAGATTGGTTGTGTAGTAAATTGATTCCATACATTCCTTTTAAGAAGGATACTGAACAGATTCCAAGAATCAAACTTGTTAATATTAGTATAATCATTGTTAATGTTAAATCATCATTATTAATGTACTCAATTAATGTTTCTTTTGGTTTTGTAAAGATATTTTGAATTGTTTTCCATATCTTTTCTGCATATCTTCTACTTGAATCACTTACTTCATTTTTTATTGTTTCGGTAGCTTTTTGTAGTTCTGTACTTTTTTCTTTATCTACTTTACTATTTTTTGTTTTTTCTTTTTGACATGAACACTTTTTTTCCTGATCTAATTCTTTTCCACAATATTTGCAAAATTTTGCCATTTTTATTATCTCCTTCTAATATTTCTTTGAAAAATAGGATACCAAACTGTCTATTTTTTCAATTTCTTTTAAGTCTGTATTTTTGATAGTTATATAAAAGGTGTCATTACTCTCCCCTTTATGATTTTTGGTTGTATTTTTATCGTTGTAGTCAAATTCATATTGATAACTCATTTGATATGTTACAAAAAGATTTCCTTCTTCATTCATATTTAAGTCAGTAATTTTTAAGTTTTTTATTTCAAATTTTTTTAACTTAATATCTGATTCAATATCTTCTTTTAATTCATCATAAGTATTTAATATTTTTTCTATATCATAGTTACACTTTAAATCTTCTTTTTTTCTGTTATTAATAACCCCTTCATAAAAAGTGTTTATTGTTTCTATTGCTAAATTTTTTAAAGAAGATTTCATATCTTCAGAAATGTCTTTTAAGTTAAATTGATAGGTATATGAACTAGAATTAACTTTGATTATTGTATTTAATGTTATACCATTTTGCGTTTTTAAATCTAGGTTATAATTTCCTTTAAAAATGCTTGGGATAATATATGCGTCATATCCCGTTTTATCTTTTTGTTCATCTCGATATTGATCTAATTTTATTTGTTCTAATTGTGCACTTGCATCTTTTGGAAGATATAAGGTCCAATCATTAATAATTTCAATATCTTGATTTTCTATTTCCCAATCTGCAAATAATAAAAGACGTTTGCTTTCTTTTCTTTTTAATTGATAAATTTTGGTTGAATTTATGCTATTTTTGTCAGTAGTGTAAGTGATCTCACATTTCGCTGTTTTTTTGTCACCTTCATAATTGCAGCCGATAATTTTAAAATCGTTAATTTTTACTTCTTCTTTATTTATATGTCTTTTTTGAAGCATTTCTTTTGATGTAAATTCGCTGTTTGAGATATTTAGATTTTCTAAAATGCGGTCGTAGTTTTGATTTTTACAATCTTTTAAATAACTATTTATAGCATTTTCCGGAGAATTAAAATATTTTAATTCTTGATAGAAGATAAATCCAAATATAGAAATTATAATAAGAGTAATCAATATTTTAGTTTCTAATGGATGTTTTGTAGTCATTAGAATTTTTTTCTGCTTTCTTTTTACTTCTGTTCCACAATTTTCACAAAATTTTGAATCTAAATCGATTTTTTTGCCACATTCTTCACAGTACATTATTTCACCTCTATTTTAAATATAATAAAAATAAAATTAAATTTCAAATAAAAATGAGTAAAATAACATAATTAGACATAAAAAAAGAAGAATTTATTCTTTTTCTCCTTCTTCTAACATGGTTGTAATAAATATACCATATCCATTTGAAACATTGTCAACAATTGCATGCGTAACTGCACCAATTATTTTTCCATCTTGAATAATTGGACTACCACTCATTCCTTGAATTACGCCGCCTGTTTCTTTTAGTAGTTTATCATC